>CAZRLO010000009.1:0-44824 GCA_964600965.1 uncultured Rhodobacter sp. | reverse complement strand
GCGACAGGTTCGGATAGGCGGCAACGACGGCGTTGCGCAACGCCTCGACCACTTCGGGCTCAACGTCGTTAGAAAGATGCCGCCCGGTTTGCGGCGTCGGCAGATTGCGCCACCGATCCTCGATCTCCTTTTCCTTGGCCAGCGTATTGGTGATACGCGCGTAAAGCGGCAGGTTCGCGCTGAAAACGCCGGCCACCGCACGCGCACCCTTTTCGCGCCGGTCGCGGTCGTGATCGGTCAGCAGGTTCAGCGTCGATTCCAGGTTCAGCGCTTCGCCGTCCACGTCGAATGTCAGCGCCGCGGTCGTTTCGTCAAAAAGCCGGTTCCACGCGGCGGCGCCGACAACGGACTGATCGTGCAGGAATTTTTCCAGTTCATCCGATAGCTGATACGGTTTCATCGCCCGCATGCGCCGGAACCATGGTTGATAACGCGCAAGATCGGCATTCGCCGCCAGCAGCGTTTCAAGCGCCGCGTCTTCGATCCGGTTCATCTCCAGCGAAAAGAACACGATCGGCGCGGTCATGTCGGTGATTTTCACCTGCATGTCGGACAGGAACTTGGCGCGCACCGCATCGCCGGTGTTTTGATAATAGCTGAGCCCCGCCAGCGACATGATCCGCCCGGACACGGCGTTGATCCGCTCCAGCCTGCGGATCACCGAAAGCATCTCTTCCGCGCCCAACGTGCCCAGCTTGCCTTCGTAATCAGACGCGAACGCCGGACATTCCGTCGCCAGCCAGTCGAGATCGGCGGTGATTTCCGGCCCGTCGGTCGTGGGATAGAGGTCGCCCAGCGCCCATTCCGGCAGCCCGCCCAGATCGTCCGCGGATTGCGCCTCTCGCGAATCAAGAAAGCGGTTTGCCGGTGTGATCGGGGTGCGGAAATTCATGGGCCTGCCTCGTGCTATCGGTTTCGATCCCCTGACATAAGGCCGGGGTGGGGCCAACTTCAAGACTGTAGGATCCTGCATCCGCTTGGGAAAAACATCCGATATCCCACGCCCGGCCCCGCCCGGGCGGTCGCTGGATCAGATATCAAGTTCGACCGTCACCGGAAAATGATCCGACGCCGACAGCAGCGCATCGCGCAAATCTGCGTCACGACAGCAGGTGGCATGATCGAAGGGGTGCCAAATTTCCCAGTTTCCCGCACGTTTGCGCAAGTCGGGCGAAACCATGATGTAGTCGAGCAACGCATTCAGGTAGCCGCCCTGATCCGGCAGGAAAAACCGCGCGGTCGCCGGTCGCGGCCGGTTGCGCGGGGACATCGCCAGGGCGGCGTTGGGATCAAACAGCATCCGGTCCGCCGGCCCGTCGGCACCCAGCACGATTTCGACACCCGATCGCCCGAACAGATGTTCGTATTCGTCCAGCCCCGGCCCGTCGTTGAAATCCCCCAGCACGATCAGACTGTCGCCCGCCGCAAGATGCGCGTCGGCGCGACGTCGGATCCAGACGCACTGCGCCATCTGCTTGTGCCGGTTGGCGATGGATATCCGCGCAAGATCGCCCGCGTTTCTGGCCCCGTGCGGTGCCTTGGATTTGGCATGAACCCCGATCAGCCGCAGATGGTATCCGCTGCGCGTGGTCAGGGCCGCCTCAAGCGGGGGTTTGGAAAACGTGATCGTTTCGGGCATCTGGTCTATGGGGGGGTCCACCCGGAATGTGCTGTCAAAGCGTGGTGCGCTCGTATCCCGGGGCAATCCGACCGGTTCGTGGCGGGCGGCGATCACGTCCGGGTCGAACATCAGCGTGATTTCCTGCTGTGTCTCGCTGAAAAACCCGGTCAGTGCGCGCCGCGTTCTGAGGCCGAAATCGCGTGCAAAGTTTTCCAGGGCGATCACCGAGGATTGCTTGCGCCCGGAGTTCGGGGCTTCGACAATCAGGGCCGCATCCGCATCCAGCGCCTGAAAGACCCTTTGCAACGCCCGCGCCTGCTGCTGGCGCGTGATGCCATGCCTGCCCGACCAATGGGCATCGGCCAACAGACGGTTGTCGCGCGAAAACAGGCTGGAAAACCATTCGACATTATAGGTGGCAAGCCGCATCAGGTGCGCGCGCCCGAGATTTCCTCCCAGGCGTTGTTGATCACGATCAGTTTTTCCGTCGCCAGTTTGGCCGCTTCTTCGGGCACGCCGCGCGCCATCATCTGATCGGGGTGGGTTTCGCGCACCGCCTGCCGCCAGACCTTGCGGATTTCCGTCAAGGGCATATCAGGGTCGACCCCCAGCACTGCATAGGCATCGGGCGGCGCATCCGGTGCGAACCTGGTTCTGAGCGCGCGAAACCGGGGTTCGGACAAGCCGAAGATCCCGGCGACCCGGTGAATGAAATCGTCCTCTTTGGGGTGATACTCGCCGTCCGCCACGGCGATGAAGAACAAGCCTTGCAGCAAGTCCTCGAGCACCGCGTGTTCGCCCGCGAACATCCCGGCAATCGACCGCGCATAGGTTTCAAAGCCCGCCGTATCCTGACGCGCCAGATTGAATACCCGCGCCGCCTGCGCCTCTTCGGTGCGCGGGATGTAAAATACCTCGCGGAATGCGGTGACTTCGTCGCGGGTAACACGCCCGTCGGCCTTGGCCATTTTTGCACCCAGCGCAATGACCGCGATGGCAAAGGCCACGGATTTTTCTGGCGGGGTGCGCAGCCTGTCAAAGACGTGCGACAGGCTTTCGCCCTGCGAAAGGGCCGAAAGGGCGTCGGCGATACGGGACCAGAGAGACATGAAAACAGCGGCTCGATGAACGTGGTTTTCGTATTTCTACAGCAATTTCTGCATCAGAACGAGGTCAAACCACCGGTTGAATTTGCGCCCCACTTCGGGCAGTCGGGCGATCTCGCGGTACCCCAGCGCCGCGTGAAAGCCAACGCCCGATTTGTTGGAATGGCTGATCGCCGCGATCATCGAATGGATGTCCCGGCTTCGGGCAAGAGATTCGATTTCCGTCAACAATCGCCGCCCAAGCCCTTCGCCGCGCGCGGTCGGTGACAATATGATGGTGTGTTCAGCCGTCTTGCGGTAGCCGCTCGAATTGCGGAATTGCCCGTATGTGGCGAACCCCCGGATTTCTCCGTCGTGATCCGCCACCAGAAACGGTTGCCCCCTTTCGCGCTTGTCGGTCAGCAAATCTGCCAGATCGACGGGCGTTTTGGCCACATCGTTGAACGTCAGATCCGTTTCCCGAATGACCGGATTCCAGATCCTCAGTATGCCGTCGCAATCCGCCGTATCGGCATGGCGAATGATCATTGGCGCGTCCCCTTCGTGTCGCGGTCAGTTTTCCAAAGCACCGGCGCGATTACCAGTGCAATCCGTTCGGCGGATGTTTGACAGCCCCGGTCGGGTTTGGGGGGCCATGGCAATGGACCGCGCATGATCCCGGACGGTGGCCCCGTCCCTGCGTCACGTCGCATGGCCCCATGCGACAGATTATCGTGTGGTAACAATCAGATAAGGCCGAGTCGGTTCGTCTAGCCGTCTAGACGAACGGATACGGGTTTTCACGTACCCGCCCCGCAATCAGGCTGCGTGCCGGCGGAACCGAAAACTTCGGCAACCCGTCCGGGCGCTTGCATGATGCCGGCGAACCGAGGATGATCCGCGCGAAGCACAAGGGAAATCGACATGACCCACAACCCGTTTGAGCGGTCAAGCATCACCGCCGAGACCGCCGAATTCGTGCGCGAACTGGAGGCAATGCTGGCCGAAATGCCCGCCATCCACGAGGTGCCGCCCGAAGTTTCACGCAAGGCGCGGGACGAGGGGCAGGGGGCGTTTCCATTTCTACCGCCGTTGCCCGAGGCCGAGGACCTTGATATTCCCGGTGCGCCGGGCGGGCCGGGACGGGTGCGCGTGATCCGCCCGGACGTCGCGCCGAACGGTGTGTTTTTGCACATTCACGGTGGCGGCTGGACGCTGGGGCGTCCTTGGCATCAGGATCATCGCCTGAAAGCGCTGAGCCGCGCGACCGGATGCGTGACGGTCTCGGTGGAATACCGCCTTGGCCCCGAAAACGTCTGGCCCGCCTGTGTCGAAGATTGCAACGCCGCTGCGCTTTGGCTGCTGGATAACGCTTTGGAATTGTTCGGAACCGACAAGATCGTGATCGGGGGCGAAAGTGCCGGCGCGCATCTGGCGGCGACAACGCTGTTGTCCATGAAAGACGCGGCCCGGCTCGACCGGTTTGCGGGGGCGCTGCTGACCTATGGTTGTTTTGATCTGACGATGACCCCCTCGGTCGCCAATTGGGGCGCGCGCAAACTGATCCTGTCGACCCCGGTGATCGCCTGGTTCACCGCCAATCTCGGGGTGCCGCCGGATCAGACGCGCCACCCCCGGGCCTCGCCTCTATACGGCGACCTGTCGGATATGCCGACCGCCCTGTTTCAATGCGGCACGCTTGACCCGCTGGCGGATGATACCGCTTTCATGGCTGCGCGCTGGGCGCAGGCCGGGGCGACACAGGAAACGATCTGGTATCCGGGTGGCCCTCACGCGTTCGACTACTTCGATACCACGCTGGCCCGTCAGGCGGCGCGCGATGCGGTCGGTTTCTTGACCTCGGTCTTTGGCGCGCCGGATTCGCAGGACCGGAATCAGGCGGACCGGCATACTTGAATTGCCGGGCTGATGCGCGTAGGGGACGGGTCGAGAGGTTGGCGCGGGCAGACGCCTCGCCAACCCGGTCAGATCCGGAAGGAAGCAGCCGTAACGAACGCCGTTTGGGCCGATGTCCAGCCTCTCACTTCTGCCGGTATGTATCAGGATTTCAATGCCGGGTACGGGTGTGCGTGCCCGCAGCAGCCCAATCGTACTGTCCCGGTCGTTCGACCGCGCCCGGACGCACCGCGCGAAGGCGTGCCAGCGCCGCTTCGGGCGCTTCGCCCCGCTCGACCATCAGCCGCATCAGCACCATGCCGGATCGCCCCTGCCCACCATAGCAATGCGCCAGCACCCCACCGCCGCCATCCAACGTCCGGTGCAATTCAGTTGCAAGTTCGGCCCAACCCGACATCGCCTCGGGCGCGTCGAAATCCCGGATCGGAAAATGCCGCCAGCCGATTCCGAACTGACCCAGCAGCCCGCCCAGATCGGCGATATTGTGACGCTCCATTTCGCTGATCCCGGTCATTGAAACCACGAATTCCGGTTCCCAGCGAACCACCTGTCCAAGATCGGCAAGGCCGTCCCCCCATCGCCCCGGCAACGGACAGATGCCCAGCCGCGCGCCGGCATCCAGTTCGACGGTTGCGATGCGAAAAACCATGTTTGCCCATCTGCGGGGACTCGCCTTTTGGTGCCCGCCCCATTACCAATGTAGGTCAAATCGGGCGCGGGCAAGTCAAATGACCGACAGCAGCAGCGAAACATCGTCTTATCAGGTTCTGGCGCGCAAATACCGCCCGGCCACGTTTGCCGACCTGATCGGGCAAACCGCCATGGTGCGCACACTTGGCAATGCGTTTCAGGCCGACCGGATCGCGCATGCGTTCGTTTTGACCGGCGTACGCGGTGTCGGCAAGACCACCACCGCGCGGATCATCGCCAAGGGGCTGAACTGTGTCGGTCCTGATGGCACCGGCGGCCCGACGGTCGAACCCTGCGGGCAATGCGAACCGTGTCTTGCCATCGCCGAGGGACGCCATGTCGACGTTCTGGAAATGGACGCCGCCAGCCGGACCGGTGTTGGCGACATTCGCGAAATCATCGACAGCGTGCATTACCGCGCCGCCTCGGCAAGGTTCAAGATCTATATCATCGACGAAGTCCACATGTTGTCGGTCAACGCGTTCAACGCGCTTCTGAAAACGCTGGAAGAGCCGCCCGCGCACGTGAAATTCATCTTTGCCACCACCGAAATCCGCAAGATACCGGTCACGGTCCTTTCGCGCTGTCAGCGGTTCGATCTGCGCCGGATGGAGCCCGAGGACACGATGTCCTATCTGCGCAAGCTGGCGGAACTGGAAAAGATCGACATCAGCGACGCGGCACTGGCACTGATCACCCGCGCGGCCGAAGGTTCGATGCGCGACGCGCTGTCGCTGCTGGATCAGACCGGTTCGCAGGGTGCCGGGCAGGTTGCGGCGGAACAGGTTCGCGCGATGCTGGGGCTGGCCGACCGAAATCGCGGGCTGGACCTGTTTGATTTGATCATGCGCGGCGACGGGGCCGGTGCGCTTTCTGAATTGTCGGGTCAATATGCCGACGGGGCCGACCCGATGGCGGTTCTGCGCGATCTGGCGGAAATCACGCACTGGACGTCGGTCATCAAGATTACGCCCGAAGCCGCCGAAGACCCCACCATCAGCCCTCAGGAACGCACGCGCGGACAGGAAATGGCCGCCCGCCTGCCAATGCGAAGCCTGACGCGCGCCTGGCAGATGCTGCTGAAATCGCTCGAGGAAATTTCACTGGCGCCCAACCCGATGATGGCGGCGGAAATGGCCGTGATCCGCCTTACACATGTGGCAGAACTGCCATCGCCGGAAGAATTGGTGCGAAAGTTGCAGAACATGTCACCGCCCGCGGGCGGTGGCGGTGGTAGTGGCGGGCAGGGCCCGGCAGGTGACGCGCCCGGTTCGCGAACGCCGCGGCCATCCGTCGAATCCGTTTCCGGTGGCCCCGGCGTGTCGGCCATGGCTGCCGGCGGCGCGCAGGCGTTGGCACAACCGCAAGCAGGCGCCGCCCTGGCACGGTTCGCCCGGTTCGAGCAGGTGGTCGACCTCATCCGCGCCAATCGCGACGTCAAATTGCTGATGGAGGTCGAGGATACGCTCAGACTTGCCCGCTATGCGCCGGGACGGATCGAACTGGAGATGACCGAGGCCGCCCCCAAGGATCTGGCATCGCGGTTATCGGCGCGGCTTGGGGACTGGACCGGCGTGCGCTGGGCGGTGTCGATCGTTGGCAAGGGCGGCGGGCAGACCATCGCCGAAATGCGTGACAAACACCGAAACGACCTGCACGGTCGCGCATTGGCGCACCCGATGGTGCAGGCGGTTCTGGAACACTTTCCCGGCGCGGAAATCCGCGAGGTGAGCCGTGGGCCGGATGAAGACGCGCAAAACGTGATCGCGCTCGATCCCGATTCGACCGATGAGGAATGGGACCCGTTTGAAAAAGATTAACATCGCGAGGGAGTGAAAATGCTGAAAGGACTGGGCGGTCTTGGCGACATGGCCAAGATCATGAAACAGGCGCAGGAAATGCAGGGCAAGATGGCCGACGTTCAGGCGGGTCTGGACGCGATCAACGTGGTCGGGCAGTCGGGCGCGGGCATGGTGGTCGCCACGACAAACGCCAAGGGCGAGCTGAAAGCGCTGGAAATCGACCCGTCGCTGATGGTGCCGGATGAAAAAGAGGTGCTGGAAGACCTGATCGTCGCCGCCATCAAGGACGCGCAGGCCAAGGCCGACGAAACCAACAAGGCCGAGATGGCCAAGCTGACCGAGGGCCTGAACCTGCCGCCGGGCATGAAGCTGCCGTTTTGAACGCCGCTGCAACATGACCGGACCGGGCAGCGAAATTGAAAATCTGATCGCGTTGATGGCACGCTTGCCCGGGCTGGGTCCGCGTTCGGCCCGGCGCGCGGTGCTTCACCTGATCCGCAAACGGGGCGCGCAACTTGCCCCGCTGGCCGACGCGATGGCCGAAGTCGCTGAAAAGGCGCGGGAATGCATCAGTTGTGGCAATATCGGCACTGCCGAGATTTGCGACATCTGCGCTGCGCACAAGCGCGCGAACGGACAGCTTTGCGTGGTCGGCGAGGTGGCAGACCTCTGGGCGATGGAGCGCGCCGGCATTTTCGCCGGGCGTTATTTCGTGCTGGGTGGTGTACTTTCGGCGCTGGACAATATCGGCCCAGACGATCTTCGCATTCCGCTGCTTCGCCGCCGGGTCGCGGACGAGTCGGTGCGCGAGGTCATTCTGGCCCTGAACGCGACGGTCGACGGTCAGACCACGGCGCATTATATCGCGGATCAACTCGAAGGGGTCGAGGTCACCTCGCTTGCGCAGGGCGTGCCGATCGGCGGCGAGCTGGATTATCTTGACGACGGCACGATCTCGGCGGCCTTGCGGGCGCGCAAGGCGTTTTAGGACGCTTTCGAACGACGTTTCAGCCTGATGAAAATGTGTGTCGGGTCGCTCTATCGGGGCCGCGTGATTGCACGCATATTGCCCTTGCCCTGACCCAAAGATCGCAGGATCACGCGAACACTTCGATCCATTGACCGCGATCAACGCAAAGAAAGGGTTGCGGATGGAACCTTGCCGCCGCCTCGCTTACCGCCGCGCGCGCTCGCGCTGGGCAATATAGAATGTCGCGCCGATGATGATGGCCGCGCCCAGCCATGTCGGATTATCGATCCCTTCGTCAAACAACAACCACGCCCCCAGCCCGATGAAAACCAGCCGCAGATAGGCGATTGGCGCCAATAGCGCCGCCTCGGCAAACCGATAGGCCTGGATGTCGGCGATGCCGCGAACCGCACTTGTCGCCACCAGAACCGCGACCGCGAACCACGTCATGGCGTCCGGTGGCATTTCCCAGACCGGCAGGGCCAGCGGCAGCGTCACGATCGCCGTGATCACGACCGAGGAAAAATAAGCCGAAATCGCCCCGTCGGCATTGGCCAGATCGCGCGAAAGGCTCAACGCGATGGCGAATAATGCAGAGGAGGCCAGCGCCGCCAGCATTGCCGGATGAAAGCCGTCAAAACCGGGCCGCAGGATCACGAGCGCGCCGATCAGACCAGCCGCGATCGCGGCAAGGCGTCTGGGGCCGACCCGTTCCTTGTGCACCAGTACCGCCAGAATGGTGGCAAAGATTGGTGCCGTGAAAAACAGAACGGTTGCCGTGCTCAGCGGGATGAACATGATCGTGTAAAAGCCAAGATTGGTCGAAACCCCGATCAAACCGCCGCGCAACAGATGCAACCCCGGCCGGGAAAACCGCATTTTCCGACGCAGACGCGAGAACATCAACAGACCGATCAGGATCAGCAGGCTGGTAACGCCCGCGCGAAACATCACCGCCATGCGGCTGTCGATGGCACCGACCGCGCCGCGTACGGCCAGCGCCATGACACTGGCACCGCCCATGCTCAGCAACGCCCAGAAAATCCCGCGCAGATTGTTGTGGGAAGGTGCCGGTGGAAACGGGCCGCCGGTTGGCCCGGGGCCGGGCAGCAATACAGGTACTGGGTTGGACAATACGGCCGGCCTATCAAGTGCATTCGCCCGCATCCTATGGCGTCGCCCGCCAAAATTCCACCGCGACATCGTGTGTATGGTTTCGGCGACCCACCCGGATATAATGGGACCTCGGATTTTCAGAGGGAAATGCCATGGCGACGTTCGGCGACACAAACCAGCAGGACCGTGCGGCAAACTGGTTCACCCAATTGCGCGACGAGATCGTTGCGGGATTCGAACAGGTCGAAGTGGCGCAATATTCCGCGGATCAGGGCGATCTGCCGGCAGGGCGGTTCAAGGTTACCGAAACCAGACGGGACGGCGGCCAATCCGGCGGCGGCGCGATGTCGGTCATGAAGTGCGGCCGCGTGTTCGAGAAGGTCGGTGTCAACATCTCGACCGTCTGGGGCGAATTGGGGGAAAAGGCGCAGGCCGCGATGGCCTCGCGGCGGGGTGGCAAGATGCCGGAAAAGGATGCGCGTTTCTGGGCATCGGGAATTTCGCTGGTGGCGCATATGCAAAACCCGCATGTGCCGGCGGTCCACATGAATACGCGCCTGTTCTGCACGCCGGCTGGCTGGTGGTTCGGCGGCGGGTCCGATTTGAACCCAGCGATTGAATACCACACGGACACCGCCGAATTCCACGGCGTGCTGCAGGCCTGCTGTGACCAGCACGACCCCGAATATTACCCGCGTTTCAAGGCCTGGGCGGACCGGTATTTCTTTGTGCCACATCGCCATCGCGCGCGCGGGGTTGGCGGTATCTTTTTCGACGACCTCAATACCGGCGATTGGGAGGCCGATTTCGCCTTCACCCGGGACGTAGGCCGCGCGCTTCTGCCGGCCTATCTGCCGTTGTTGAAACGCCGTTGCCGGACTCCGTTCGCCGACACGGACCGCACCGCGCAATTGGTGCACCGCGGGCTTTATACCGAATACAACCTGCTTTACGACCGGGGAACGCGGTTCGGTCTTGAATCCGGCCACGACCCGGACGCGGTGCTGATGAGCCTGCCGCCGCTGGCGAAATGGGAATAGGGCCTGCGTGATCTTGCGCCAGAAATCGGAGCGGCAAGATACGCGATTGGCACATCGGACTGACGATCCGATCCGCGCAGCAATCTGAATATCGCGAAGGACAGGCGGCTTTGCCAAAGGGCCGGAGGTTCAGGATCTGTTTCTGGTTGCCCCGCATCGCACTAATGGGCCAGCGGTCCGGCCGTCTGGTCGTCCAACCGACCGGTCGTCCAGCCGTCCGGCCGACTGGTCGTCTAGACGGCTAGACGACTGGATAATGCTATAACACATTGACATAAAACAGTTATATTGGATTTCATGATGATCAAGTGCAACTGGTTGTCGCGCATGACAGCCTTGGATGCCTTCCGTTCAATCTAGTATTGAACCGCATTTGGCCGAGCGAATGTTTTCCAAACGATGGGATTTTCGGTTCAGGCGGTTCCCCATGCCGAACCCATCGCGACATCCAGCGCCACTTTCGGCGTGTCGTCGCCCCAGCACACCAGTTGGAACGCCGGATAGAAACGTTCGCAACTGGTCACGGCGCTTTGCACGATCGCGTCGATTTGCGCGGCACCGGCGGTTTCGTCGCCGGTCAACAGCAATCCGTACCGGTATGCCATCAGCTTCTGTTCCGGCCAGAAGGTGAACGCGCCGGTCCAGCATCTGTCGTTCGCGGCATTCAGAACTTCGTACAATCCCGGCAGCTTTTCCGGCGGAGGTGCCATTTCGAACGAGCAGATCAGCCGCAGGGTCTCGTCGCGACCGGACCAGGCGAGCGTGATGGAATAGGTCCGCCACGCCCCCTCGATCGCCATCGCGATCTGGTCGTCCGCAATGCGGTCGAAATCCCAGGCATGATGCTCTGCCAGTGTTTCCACGATGTCGATCGGGTGGATTTCCACATGATCGAGATAGTGTTCGGGGTTTGCCATTGCCTGCGCCCTTCTATGCTCTCCTTGCAGATTATCATTTCTGCTACAGGTTGGGTGCCTCACCAGTGGTCGTGGGTATTGCGAACGACCTTACAATATATGGTGGTCCGAATCCGGGGACCTGTAAAGAATAAAATTGATGAAAATGATAGTGTTAACCAAATCTGTGGACAGGTACCCCCTCAGGGGCCACTTATCCACAGAATGCGCCGGCTGCTGGGCGGGTTTGGGCGTTGTACGGTCAGGAACCTTTCCTGGCGGTGGTGGCCGGTTTGGCTTTGGCCCTGGGTTTCGCCTTTTTCGGCGCCGGTGATTCCAATGCCGAAAGCCGCGCGGACAGCTTTTCATTTTCCGTGCGCGCCTTTTGTGCCATCGCTTTCATTGCATCGAACTCCTCGCGGGTGACAAAGTCCCGATCCGCCAACCAGCGGTCTACCCAGGCCTTCATCGCGTTTTCCGCTTCGTCCTTGGCACCTTGGGCGACGCCGACGGCGTTGTTCATCAGTTGCGAAATGTCGTCAAAAATCTTGTTCCGGGTCTGCATCGGGATCTCCGCTGTTTCTGTTCCTGACATATGGGGTTTTCACGCGGAATTGCCAAGGTTGCGGTTGACTTGAAGCAAAAGCCGTGGGCAGGAAACGACACCCAACCGAAAGCAAGACCGTGCAGGCTGTTCTTCCGTTTCCCGATATTTCACCCGAGATATTCTCGATCGAGCTGGGTCCGGTGACGCTGGCACTGCGCTGGTACGCGCTGGCCTATATCGCAGGGTTGGTGCTGGCGTGGCGGTGGGTCGTGCTGCTGATCCGACGCCCCGGATTGTGGCCCGATGACTACCCCCCGCTGGACGTAAAACAGGCCGAGGATATCCTGACCTGGGTGATCATCGGCGTCGTGCTTGGCGGGCGGCTGGGTTTCGTGCTGTTTTATCAACCCGGCTATTATCTTGCCTATCCGCTGGAGATTCCGATGATCTGGCAAGGCGGAATGTCGTTTCATGGCGGGTTCGTCGGCGTGATTGTGGCTGGCGTTTTGTACGCGCGCAAACATGGATTATCGGTTGCGGGCGTTGGCGATTGTTTCGCGGTGACCGTGGCCATCGGCCTGTTTTTCGGGCGCGTCGCCAATTTCATCAACGCCGAGCTTTGGGGCAGGCCCACGACCCTGCCCTGGGGCGTGGTGTTTCCGGGATCCGCCGCCCAGACCTGCCCCGACGGCTGGCTGGCAATATGTGCACGACACCCGTCGCAGCTTTACGAGGCGGGGCTCGAGGGGATATTGCTTGGGGTGATCATGTTCTGGCTGGCGCATCGGCGCGGGTGGTTGAAACTGCCGGGGCAGATGATCGGGATGTTTCTGATCCTCTACGGTGCATCGCGCAGCTTTGTCGAACTGTTCCGGCAGGCCGATGCGCAATTTGCCACCGTCGATAACCCGTGGGGGCATGTGTTGCGCCTGGGCGCCAATCCCGAAAGCTGGGGCCTGACGATGGGGCAGGTTCTGAGCCTGCCGATGCTGCTGGTTGGCGTCGCGATTATCGTCGTGGTTCGCCAGAGGGCATGAGCGGTCTCAAGGCCCTTCTGGCCCGCCGGATCAGGCGGCTTGGGCCGATCAGTGTGGCGGAATACATGAACATTTGCCTGCTGCACCCAACGCACGGCTATTACATGCGCGGCGATCCCTTGGGCCGGCAGGGTGATTTTACCACCGCACCCGAGATTTCGCAGATGTTTGGTGAAATGCTGGGCGCGGCGCTGGTGGAGTGTTGGCGCAATCAGGGACAGCCTGCGCCGTTCGCGCTGGCCGAACTCGGGCCCGGACGCGGCACCCTGATGGCCGATATCCTGCGGGTGGGCCAAAGCGTGCCGGATTTCCTGACCGCAGCAAACCCGTGGCTGGTCGAGGCCAGCCCGGTTCTGCGTGACCGGCAAGAACGGGAACTGCACGGACGACGCGCACGATGGACCACCCAGATCAGCGGCCTGCCGGAAATGCCGGTGTTTCTGGTCGCGAACGAATTTTTCGACGCACTTCCGATCCGCCAATTCGTCTGCACCGGGGCCGGCTGGCAGGAGCGGATGATCGGACTTGATGGCGACGATCTGGTTTTCGGGCTGGCAACTCCGATCCCGCACGCCGCGTTTTCCGCCGGCCCGGAAAAACCCGTGCCCGGCGATCTGGTCGAGGTGTCACCCGCCGGTGCCGCGATCATGTCCGAGATCGCCCACCAGATCACCGCGCATGGCGGTGCCGCGATCATCGTCGATTATGGGCATGCCGGGCAGATTGGCGAAACCTTTCAGGCGGTCCGGGGCCACGCGCACGCCGATCCGCTGGCCGATCCGGGGCAGGCCGATCTGACCGCACATGTCGATTTTGCGGCACTGGCAAGGGCGGCAAGGGCGGTTTCCGCGACCGGACTGACCGATCAGGGCGTGCTGCTTGAACGGCTGGGCATCGCTTCGCGGGCGAAAAGGTTGGCCACTTGGCTGGAAGGATCGGCATTGCGCAGCCATCTCGCCGCATATCGCCGGTTGACGCACCCGGACGAAATGGGGAGCCTGTTCAAGGCGATGGCGTTTCACGCTAACGGCACCACGCCTCCGCCCGGATTTGACTGAATGGATCTTGATATCATCACCGCGCCCGATTTGCAGCCGTTGCGTCACGGCTTTTTTGGCCGTGCTGGCGGCGCATCGACCGGGATGTTCGCAAGCCTGAATTGCGGGCCGGGCTCGTCGGATCACGCCGATGCGATACGGACCAATCGCCAGCGGGTTTCAGATTGGTTTGGCGTTGGTGAAACGCGCCTTGCGACCGTGCACCAGACCCATTCCAGCGATGTGATCGTGGTGAACGGTCCGGTTCCGGTGCCGCGACCGAAATGTGATGCGATGGTCTGCGCTACCCCGGGTCATCTGTTGGGCATTCTGACTGCGGATTGCCAGCCGGTGCTGTTTGGTGACGCACGCGCCGGTGTGATCGGTGCCGCCCATGCCGGGTGGAAAGGTGCGTTGGGCGGGGTGTTGGAGGCGACCGTTGCGGCCATGGTGGATCTGGGCGCCGAACGCACCGATATCGCCGCCGTGATCGGGCCTTGCATCGGGCCGGATGCTTACGAAGTCGGGCCCGAGTTCCGCGATCGTTTCTGCGATGTGGACGCAGGCAGCGCCGCCTATTTCGCCGCCGGAACCGGCGACAGGTTGCTCTTTGACTTGCCGGGCTACGGTATGGGCCGCCTGCGGGCGACCGGCATCGGGTGCGCTGTCTGGACCGGGCATTGCACCTTTTCCGAGCCCGGGCGGTTTTTCTCGTACCGGCGGTCATCGCGGGCTGGCGACAAAGATTACGGGCGTCTGATCGCGGCGATCACGCTCTGAGGGCGTCCGGCTGACACGGCAACATGGCTCACGCGGCGCTGGCAGCGTCGCGTTATCGCCATAATCAGGCACCCCTAGACGGACCAGAAATTTGGTAATATGTTGTTTTAATTTCACAATCACCTGAATTGACCGGCGTCGCCGTGCGGTGCATCAGGGACCGGATTGTCGGCCATTTACCCAAAATCAGCCATGAACAAGCCCCATTGCCAACCGAAATTGACGACGTTCCGGGCGCGTTGATGCGTACCTGTCGGGGATCAGTAGAACCGGGACGCAACGGAGCCGATGATGCCAAAACAACGCCGCTGGATGAAATGGATGCTGCAAGAGGCCGAGGCTTTCGACACCGTGCTTCCGTGGGAGCGCGGCGCGGATCGGACCCTGTGGCGGCGCCACCTTGCGACACGGGTCTTTCGGCGGTTGTTATCTGCGAACTGAATCGCGGAAAACCGGCGTCGCGTCTCTGACGGAGGCGGGCGGTTGAACTGAATTTCAAAGATGAAACCTCGCCGGCTTGCACGGGAAACGGCGCCGGTTTGCAGGTTAACATCGCCGGCGGAATTTCATATTATCGTGATATATCAATATATTATGTCGTATTTGGTTGGTCTAGTGGTCTAGACGTCTGGTTGACTGGTTGACTGGTTGACTGGCGGGTTAGATGCCCGGCCATGGTCATTTGCAACAGCGCACGATTGATCCGTCAATGCGAATCTCCGAAGCGCGTTTCCATTGGCGTATTATTCGTCATTCGAATCCAAAGCTTGCATCATAGACGACCTTTGCACCCCGGATCGCCCGCAATCCGGTTCGCGCAATTGGGCTCTGCCCGTTTGGGCCTGATACGCCCCCCGGAGCGTTCATGGACGGCCGTCACCCCCAACGGCGCGCGAAATGTTACCACGTCTGGACGCCCTGCAAAGACTGCCTTTCAAAGCAAGACCTTTGCAGGCTTCACCCAAACCCCCGCCACGGGGTCGGGCGCGATCCTCGCGTTTTCCCTGATTTCAACGATGCGAACTCTGATTCCACGACACCCGGGCCTGAGGAAATCGGGGCGCGGATGATCACGCGGTACCGGCAGCGCCGGATCGCCGGGTCAAGCGGCGTTTCGCGCGCGACGATGGGTTTGGCGTGCTCGCCGTCTTGGATCGGCACGCGACCCACGAAAAATCCTTTTGACTTTCGCGGATTCGCGTGTAAACGCCGCCGTAGGCACTGGCGATGGCGTCGTCAGGTGGCACATCCACCGCCTGCGGGTCAGAAAATCCCGCAAACTTGTCCTGAACGCCCGGATTATCTTCCGGCGGCAGACGTGACCACCGGATCAGAGACCGGAGGTCCAACAATGAACATGCAAATCACACAACGTCCCGAATTCGCGCCCTTTCGCAATGGCGGCGCGGCGGTGCTGCCGTTTTCCGCCGCCGAATATGCCGCCCGGCTGGCCGGCCTGCGCCGGATCATGGCGGACGCGGGCGTTGGCGCGGCGGTGCTGACATCCATGCACAATGTCGCCTATTATTCGGGTTTTCTTTATTGTGCGTTCGGGCGGCCCTATGCCTGCGTGGTTACGGAAAACGACGCCGTGACGATTTCGGCGGGCATCGATGCGGGCCAGCCGGGGCGAAGGTCGGCCTGCGATAACATCGTCTACACCGACTGGAAGCGCGACAATTACTGGCGCGCCGTGCGTGCGGTTGCTGGCAAGGGCCGGGTCGTCGGATACGAGGGCGATCATCTGAACCTCCAGCAATCCGGCAAGCTGAACACTTTCCTTGAACCCGTGAAAACCGTCGATCTTGCCGGGGCAACCATGTTTCAGCGCATGGCCAAATCGCCGGCAGAAATCGCATTGATCCGCGAAGGTGCGCGTATCGCCGATCATGGCGGATTTGCGGTGCGCGACGCGATCCGTACCGGCACTCGCGAAATCGACGTGGCGATGGCGGGCCGTGATGCAATGGAATTGGAAATCGCGAAATCCTTTCCCGACAGCGAGATGCGCGATAGCTGGGTCTGGTTCCAATCGGGCCTGAACACCGACGGGGCCCACAACCCGGTGACCTGCCGAGCACTGGCGGACGGCGATATTCTGAGCCTGAACACATTCCCGATGATCTCGGGCTATTATACCGCGCTGGAGCGCACGCTGTTCATCGGCGAACCGGATACCGCCAGCCTCGAGATCTGGAACGCCAATGTCGGCGCGCATGAACTGGGGCTTTCGCTGATCAGACCGGGCGCGACCTGTTCGGGCATCACCCACGGGATCAACGATTTTTTTGCCGAGCGTGATCTGCTGCAATACCGCTCGTTCGGCTACGGGCATTCGTTCGGCGTGCTGAGCCACTATTACGGGCGCGAGGCGGGCCTGGAACTGCGCGAAGATATCGACACGGTGCTGGAACCGGGCATGGTGGTTTCGATGGAGCCGATGCTGACCATCCCAGACGGCGCGCCGGGCGCCGGTGGTTATCGCGAACACGACATCCTTATCGTGACAGAAGACGGTGCCGAGAACATCACCAGGTTCCCGTATGGGCCTGCGCATAATATCATCGCCGCCTGAATTCAGGCCGTCCCGGCATTGATGGCGGGGCGGCGCGTTGCCGGGAATATGGCCGATTGACGCTTGCCAATCGGAGAACGTCTGGCAGGATGGCGCGCGGAGGGTTTCATGGTGCGATTGCTGGTTGGTTGGGCGACCGCGATTTTGATGGTCTGGTCGTCGACAGAATTGTCGGCCCAACAGGCGGTCGCGCTAGAACTGGTTCTGGCGCTTGATACGTCAACCAGCGTCGACACGAGCGAATTCGAACTTCAGCGACAGGGGCTTGCGGCGGCATTTCTGGACCAGTGCGTGCAGGCGGCAATTCGGGCCACAGGGCCGATCGCGGTTGGGGTTGTGCACTGGTCGGGACGCGGAAAGGTCAGGCTGGCGGTTGGGTGGCAAGTGCTTGCAAGCACAGCCGATGCGCAGCGCATGGCAGCGTCGATTTCCACAGCTTCGAGGCAGGTGCGTGGCTTTACCGATATCGGTGGCGCGATCACGGCGAGCGCAGACATGATCGAAGCGAATGCCTTTCTGGGTGCAAGGCAGGTGATCGATGTTTCCGGCGATGGCACCAGCACCGCCCCCGGCACCGGGGCGGCCCGCGACGGGGCGGTCGCCCGGGGGATCACCATCAACGGCCTGGTCATTCGGGTCGACGAATATGATCTGGGTGAACTGGCGAATGTCGATCTGCTGGACCACTACGAAAGATCGGTGATCGGCGGCCCGGGAGCGTTTGTTCTGGTCGCCGACGGATTTGACGATTTCGCCCGCGCGATCCGCCTGAAGCTGCTGCGAGAGATTTCCGGGCCGGTATATTCAAGCGCTCCGGCGCCCGCGCCCGCTGCGCGGGTTGCCACCCGCCAGATCGAATAGCGACGGCACCGGTCCCGTGCTGGCAGACGGGCGGCGATATATCGCGCAAGATGACCCAATCGCGCAGTAATGGAACATTCGTCTCGCACGATCACGCTTGGGTGGATTTAACGGGCCCTCCGCAAAATCCCGATCGTGATTGGCGTGGCATAGCCTTTTCGGTTCCGGATTTTGCATGGCCAATGGTGAGGATACGTGGGTTGAATTGAGACCACCGCAAACGCCGCCGGTCGTTGAAGCCGATGCAAGAACGCCAGATCGGAGGTGCGAACGACGTTCGCGGGTTGGACAGAAACGGCGTGCCCAAGTCGGCGGGGTCCGACGTTTCGCGAAAGACTGGTGGCAATTTTGGGCGCGAACCATTTCCCGGATGCGCCATTTTGGGAAAGGACGGGCAAGGGATGAGACAGTGGCGTCTCATGGCTAATGCGTTTTGATCAAACAATAAAATGACGAACCGATCCGGAAAACTAGTTTACCGGTTGACCGGAAAACCGATAGATCGGAAAACCGGAAAACCGGAAAACCGGAAAACCGGTAGATCGGATGACCGGTAGACCGGATAACCGGTAGACCAGTGGATCAGAAAACCGGTAGACCAGTAGATCAGAAATCCGATGGACCGATGGACCGGTAGATCCGTAATCCGGCCGACCGGTAAATCGCCAGACCAATGGCACGACAATTCAACAGCCGACCCACCGGAAGGCTGGCATACCGGCACCAATTGACCGGTGCCGCGAATGTCGGCTTCACCAACATTCCAGCCGGCCGGCCAGCAGACCGACCGGCAATCGGCCGGATCCACCCGTTGGGCGAGCGATACGGCGGGCAACAGGTTCGCTCGGTCTGCGACCGTCCTGCAAGTTGCCAATCCTGTCACCCGGCGAACCGGATGATTGGGAGCCCGAGGCCTCGAAACTCCACTGTTTTGCACCCGAAAAACGTCGCCAACCCGCGATCCGACCCCACAATCAGAGAGCCGCCGCCGCAATTTCCGCCAACCCCACCCGTCCGTCTCGCCGATGTGGTTTCCGTTGGTATCCCGCCGCGCCACCCTATGGTTTCCCGGGGTTTCATGCACCCCGACCGTGCCCGGCTTGCACATCGCGACTGCCGCTTTGCCGCGATCGATCGACAAGAAATTTCCGGAATCCGCATCAAAATCAATTGTTGGCGCGCCCGCCGACTGGTATTCGGCAAAACGGCATCGCAACAGAAAGAGGGCAAATTGCGATACGATACCCTGATCGTCGGCGGCGGCATCGTCGGTACGGCGGCAGCTTTTTTTCTTTCGCGCAAGGGACAGAAAATTGCCCTGTTGGAAAAAACCGACATCGGCGCCGGCACCACAGCCAGCAACTTTTCCTGGGTCAACGGTACGTCCAAAACCTCGAACGCGGCCTATCATCATCTGAATGCGCAGGGCATTGCGCGGTATGATGAACTGGCGGCAGAATTTGGCGCCGACAAATTGGGCCTTTTGCAGACGGGTTCGTTGGGTCTCGCCAAACGCGCGGACCGGTCGGCTCATGCGAACCTTCGGGAACAGGCGGGAAAACTGTCCGCTTTGGGGTACGAAAATCGCTGGCTGGCCGCAGACGAGCTGCAATCGCTGGAGCCCGATCTGGCAATTGCCCGGGACACCGAAGGCCTGCTCTGCGAACAGGACAAATGCCTGAATGCCCCGCATTTCACTCGGTTCATGGCGGCGCGGATTCGTGCGGCAGGTGGTGAAGTATTCACGAATTGCGCCGCAACTTCGCTGATCGCCGATGACAGCGGTCGGGTAAGCGGGATTGAATCCGAGAAGGGCGAAATGCACGCGCCCAACGTCCTGATCGCGACCGGCCCGGACACGCCCGAGATTCTGGCCAGCCTGACCGGATTTGACGGATTTGCCCGGTTTCCGGTTGGCAAGGTGCCGGGATTGCTGGTCACGACGCCAGCGACGGCACAGCCCATGGCGCGCCATCTGGTCTATACCGACATGGGGGGCGAGTTTCATTTCATGCCGGATTTCAACGGCGGGCTGCGCCTGGGCTCGGACATCACCGATGGGCGGATCATCGACGACCAGTCGCCGGAAAATCTGAACGCGCTGGCGCAGGAATTGCTGCACCGGCTGCGGAATTTCATACCGGATTTCCCGGCTGAATATATGGCGTCGGGTTGCAGCATTTCGATCGGCACCCGTGCCTACCCCGAAGATGGACACAGCATCGCCGGGGCCTTTCCGGGGGCGGATGGGCTGTTCGTTGTCGCCACCCATAGCGGCATCACGCTTGCGCCCGTGCTGGGTGATCTGATGGCGAACTTGATTGCAGACGGCGAGGTCGCGACTGCACTTGCGCCGTTTGGCCCGGATCGCCTCAGCGGATTTGGCTGAACTACCGCTACAGGGGGTCTAGGATCGGAAATCCCGCCTGTTTGGGCAATCGCGGCACACGCACCCGCAGTTTTGCGTTTTGCTGCTTTCCGTCTATAGTTGAACGTGGGCGGCCACGTCGAATTGATTTCAAAACCGAACTGGGGGGTATTTTCCCAATGTTGAATTTCCTAATTCGTGCTTTCATACTCGCAATCACACTTGGCGCGGCAAGCGCCGCGGGCGCGCAATCCGAACAGGCGAAACTGAAGGTGACTGGACTGCAATGCCTCGATTCCAACAACGAGGTCCGCCAAGACCAGGCCACCGGTGCCCAAGACATCTGCCAGATCGGTGACCGGGTCATCGCTGCGTTCTCAGGGCTTGGCGATTGGCTGGATCAATCAGACAAGCACAAGCTGGCCAATCTGGTTTTGTCCGTGGATGGCGAGCAGTTGACCGGGCTGTCGCCCAACGATTCACCCGTCGTCAACCGGGTGTCGCCGCCTTCGGTATCCCTGATTTTTCGGTTGACGCAAACAGCCGGTAACCGGGACGATTGGCGCAAAGTTCTGGTGCGCTCTAAACTGACAGAGCCAAAATCTGTCATACTGGGCGTCGCCGAAAAGGGCACAGCCAAGACGTTCGGCAGTACCGAGATCCGTTTGCGCGTCGCCTCGAATTTTCGCATTACCAGCATGGGCATCATCTATGCGGCGTTGATCGGCACATTTCTGTATTTCGTCCGAACCGGCAGCCTTTTGCGCGATATCGGGCCGGCCACGCAGGCAGAAAAGCGGCCTTTCAGCATGGCCAGCACCCAGATGGCGGCCTGGTTCTTCATCATCCTTTTTGGTTTCGTCTATCTTTGGATGGTGACCGGTGCCCTCGACACCCTGACCGAGGGCGTTCTTGCCCTTGCCGGAATCAGTGCGGCAACGGGGCTGACGGCCACGGCGATCGGTTCCGGAAAACCAGACAAATCCGCCGAGGAACGCGCGGCACTGGAAATAGAACAGGTAGTCCTGAAACGGGATCTGGATGGGTTGGGCATAAAAATTACGGCGTCATCCGGGACCTTGCTGCAAAGCAATATCGCAAGGCTGACACGCGAAAGCGACGAGGTAATCACGATGCTTTCGCGAGGCCCCAATCTGGATCTGGAAGCCAAAAAGGCCACGCTTTCCGGTCAAATGGAACGATTGCGCGCCGATCTTGCGACGGCCCAGGAAACCAATGTCGCGTTAGTGGCGGAAAGGTCTGCCAAAAACGCGTCGCTCGACGCGGTGAACGCGCGGCTTGGCGAGCTGCCGACCGCGTCCAAGCCGCGGGTCAGCCGTGGATTTTTCAAGGATATTCTGTCAAATCACGGCGAGGTGACCTTTTCCCGGGTTCAGATCATGGCATGGACCATCGTGCTGGGAATCGTGTTTCTTCATGCGGTGGTCACCACTCTGGCAATGCCGGAATTCAACGCGATGTTGCTGGGTTTGCTCGGCATCAGTTCGGGCACCTATGTCGGATTCAAATTCCCCAAGGCACCTAACGGTTGAACGCGACGTTGGGTGCTCCAAAGCGACGTTCGGCCAGCTTGTGGCACTGGGGCCCGAACCCAAACAGGTTGTTGAGATAGTATAATCGCTCTGATCCACTTCCTTGAAACATGAAGGCGTTGGATCATGGCAGAGGATTTCTGGTTCACCGTGGCTTTGAAGGCGTGAAGATGACAATAAAACCGTAAGATCACCGTATTCCGTTCACCTGAATCGCATATTGAATTTCACATCCAATTTCGTTGTTCCGAATGTCGGCGCCGGGAAAAATGCCTGGATCACGCGCGGGAAACGGAGCCTTTGAGCGCGGTCGGGCCCTTGCGGTTTGGCCAGACCCGCCACCGCCGAAATCCAGCACTTTCCCGGGCCGATTATCGCGAGATCGCGAAGCTGTTCACCGTAATCCGACGGTCCCTCAAATTGCGCAGGTCGCCAAAATGAAATGCGTCAAGCAGAACCGGTCACCGAACTGGTTCCGGATTCGAATTCTGTAATGCATCGACGCGCAGCGCGGGCTTGAAACCGTCAACGGGTTTTCAGCAAAAAGTCGCTGGGCGTGCCGCAACCGGCTTCGATTGCGGCGGCGGCTTTCAGGACAGATTGTTCGCCATAACGCGGGCCAATCACCTGAACTCCAACGGGAATGCCTTGCGCGGAAACATCGGTTGGCACGCTCATGCACGGCAGGTCGAGATAGTTCATCGCTGTCATGAACGGTGCGCTGTTCCAGATATCGCGCGCGTCTTCGATCGATGCGATGTCCTGTCCCGCCCGAAAAGGCGGGGTGGTGAAAACCGGTGCCAGGATGATGGGATATTGCCCAAGGAACCGGTCCCAGACGCGCTGGAAATGAGACCGTTTCGCCAATGCCTGGGCGTATCCCGGCAGGTCGAGCGGCGGCGCGATCATCATGTATATTTCCAATGCACGGCGCAACTGTGACGACCCGAATTTGTCGACCACGGATTCCTTGACCATGGCCATTTCGGTCACAAGCAGCGACATGTAGATGTCCATCACGGCGCGGATATCGGGCGGGGTCGCAGACTCGACGTCGTAACCCGCAACCGTCAACGCGCGACTGGCGCTGCTGAGCGCGGCGGTCACGGCCGGGTCGCTTGGCAGATCGCCGATTTGAGTCACCGTTGCGACGCGCGGTGACGAATCGGGCGTTGGTTGGAAACTCGGCAGCGACCATGGGTCAAGGGTGTCCGCGCCGCACATGACCGCGAAAGCCAGTTTGACGTCGGCGACATTGCGCGCCAGCGGTCCCTGAACCGAGGCAAGCTGGATCGTGATCGGACGCTCGGTCGCGGCGGTGCTGTTGTAAAACGCAATGCGCCCCTGCGTCGGTCGCAGCCCCGTGACACCACAGCAATAGGCGGGGCAGCGGACCGAACCGGCCAGATCGTTGCCATGCGCGATGCACCCGACGCCGACAGCCAGCGCGCTGGCGGCACCGCCGCTGGAACCGCCCGGCGTCAAATCTTCGTTCCACGGGTTGAGTGTCGCGCCGAACAATTCGTTGTCGGTGTGAATGCGCCAAGAAAGCTCGGGCGTGTTGGTACGACCGATCGGCACCGCACCGGCGGCCAGAAATCTTTTGACCACGGGCGCGTCGTCCTGTGCGATCAGGTCGCGAAAACCGCGTACGCCGTTGGACGTGGCCCGGGTTTTCTGGTCGGCGTTTTCCTTGATCGTTACCGGGACACCATGCAGGGGACCCACGCTTTGGCCCTGCGCCAGCACCTGATCCGCCGCGCGTGCGGCGGCCAGCGCGTCCTCGTCGTAGCGGGTCGTGACCGCATTTAGTGCCGCAGTCTGATCCATGCGATCCAGATGCGCGGTGACGACCGCCTCGCTGCTGGTCTTTCCAGCTTTGATGTTCGCGGCGGTCTTGACCGCGCCCCAAGTCCAGATCGGGTCCTGCATCGATGCCTCCGGTATTGATGGACAAACTCAATCAGATATCGCGTGCCAAGAACAGCGCGGTAATCGGGACGCGGGCCAGATTTCGGTCAGCGGGGCGGAACCGGTGAATTTCTTGCGCCATGATCCGACAAGATACTGGGCGCTCGCAAAGGCCGGCCACAGGCCGAAGGACGTCACATTGGAAATCCGGATCGAACATTTTCCGGCGGTCGCTTGGGCAAAATTGGATTGGTCGCGTTCCAAGAGCAACCAGAGATTGCGTACGTGATTTATTATTTCCCCACCGATAGCAAACCGATCCTCCTTAACGATTTGTTAGGAAACTGTTAACCGCAGAAGCCCCGATATGCCGCGCAATTGCGTTCATGCGGCGGGTATTTCAGGGGATTGTTGTGACTGGATTGATGATTGCGCATTTTCCAAGGCGAATTGGCGTGCTTTCACTGGGGTTTGTGGCGGTCGCGCAGCCGGTTGCAGCGATACCATCACCCGAGCTGGTGATCGGGTCGGTCTCGTCCCTGGCGCAGGTCGGCACCTTTTTGTCGGCGATTCTGGGCGGTGGCATCCTTGCCGCGTTGCGTTCGCGTGGCGGTTTTGGCGCACAAAAACAGAGCGTTGCGGTGCTTGTGGGGCTGTTGCTGGCCTGCGTGGCGTTGATCGGCGTCAACATCTATCAATTCACTGCCCACAGGGCGGCCGTGTCCAAGGCGTTGCAGGCCACGCTGGTCAGACCGGCAAATTCGCAGGTCGGTCAGGCGAATGACGCGTCGCTGCGGGAAACCAGTTTCGCCCGCCAGACCGAACACCCCAACGCGATTTCCACCGCCGCAGCCGAGCGATTGTTGCACGCTTCCGCCGAGGGCGAAAATGACACGCTGCTGTTTGATATCCGCGAAACCGCCGAGAACAGCACCGGGACCATTCCGGGCGCGCGCCATGTCAGGTTTCCCGATTTCGACCTGACCGCCAGCGACCTTGCCGGTAAAAAGGTGGTCTTGTTTTGCCATAACGGCAACCGAAGCTCGGAAACCTGCGAAAAGCTTGCCGCCATGGGCATCGACTGCCGCTTCATTGCGGGCGGGTTGGAAAAATGGATCGTTGAAGGGCGATCCTTTACCGACAGTAACGTGCGTGGTCTCGACACGCTGCGGGCCATACCGGCGTTTGACAATGACACCCGGTTGCTGACGACCGGCGCGGTTCACGATCTGATTGGAAAAAGTTCCGCCATTTTCGTCGATGTGCGCTATCCCGGCGAATTCGCCAGCGGTCATCTGGCCGGTGCCATCAACATTCCGCTTCGGGCGCTTGCGTCGGATGATCTTGGCAGGCTGATTGGCGATCTTCCTAAAAAACCAATTATTGCAGCCTGTTACGACCGCCGAGGGTGCTTCATATCGAAAGTTCTGGGCTACGAGTTGAGCCAGGCCGGCTATGATTTCCAAGGCCGCTATACCCTTCCGTGGGAATATTTCGAGCCAAGTGCGGTCAAACCGCATATCCGGGACTGGTTGCAAGAGCAGCAAAATGGTCCCTGGGCGCGGGCTGTCGGCCGGGGGGCCAGGTCGGTGGACTGGCTGGTCGCGAAATCCGGCCCGCTCTGGGCATTGCTGTTGCTTTCGATCCTGATGCGGTTGCTTGTCTTGCCGGTGGCGACAAAATCCGAGTCCGACCAACTGGTCTTGCGGGCGAAAAAGGCCGAGCTTGACTCGCTCAAGTCCAGAACCCTCAAGGACCCGGTTTTGCGCGGTCGGATGCTTCGCGAATTCAATTTGCGAAACGGTCTTACCCCTTCGAGGAATTTGTTGGCGCTGTTGTTTCTGCCGGTGACGATGTTGGGCCTTGCCTCGGTCGGGGCCGCGACCGGTCTTGCGGGCATTTCGTTTCTGTGGCTTGACGATATTACCCGGCCGGACCCGACTTTCGTGCTGCCCGCCATCTTTTCGGCGATCGCCGCCTGCTATCTGGTCGTGGCGGTGGCCAACACGCGGCGCCAGCGGGCGTTGTGGGGTTCAATCGGTTGTGCGGTTCTGTTCGGGTTGACCATGTCGCTGCCCGCGGCGGGCAATATCTATCTGACACTCAGCGTGATTTGGATTTTTGTGCAGCGCCTGTTTGTGACCGGACTTGCGCGCCGTGCGTCGCGTCGCGCTGCGCTTGGCCTGCGTGTCGCGCTGTCCCGCAGGAACCTGGGGCTTGTTTCACTTGGCGACGCGGAACGGACCCGAGACTGTGGCAACAAGGCCCACCGGCTCTCGATCGCAAAACGCCACGGCATCCCGGTGCCTGACGGGGTGGTCATGTCCGCAATTTTGGTGCGGCGCTATCTGGACGGCAGCGATGCGTTTCAGACGCAAACGCGGGCGCGCATCCGCCGCATGACCGGAGGGCATGTGTTGGCGGTGCGCAGTTCCGGTGGTCTGGAGGACGGCAAAAATCAAAGCTTTGCCGGCATCTATGAAAGTGAACTGGATGTGACCGCGGGTGATCTGGACGCCGCCATCCGCAAGGTCGCCGCCTCGTTTCAATCCGAGGCCGGGCGAACCTACAGCAACCTGAATGCGGACGAATTCGCGGGGAATATTCTGGTTCAGAAAATGGTCGCTGCGGAATTTTCGGGGGTTTTGTTCACCCGAGATCCGTCCAATCCCGGTGCCTCGGTACTGGAAACGGTCCCGGGAACGGCGGACGCGCTGGTTGCCGGTCGCGTTTCACCCGAGCGGTTCGCATACGGGCGATTTTCGCTGCGGTGCCTCGGACCCGATGTGCCCGAGACGGATTTTTTGCCGCTGCTGAAACTCGGCCGCGCGCTCGAGCGGATTTTTGGGTGCCCGCAGGATATCGAATGGACTCATCGGGACGGTCGGTTTCTGATCGTGCAAAGCCGCGACATCACGGCGCTGGGCGGCGAAACGGCGGCGGGCGATGCCGGCCTGCGAGAATGGGCGCGGGTCTTTGCCCGGCTTGATCCATCGGCGGATCCGGAGGCGATCCTGTTGGCAAAGGACGAACTGACCGAAGTCCTGCCAAGGCCGACTCCGCTTTCTTTCGATTTCATGAATCGACTATGGGAAAATGGCGGGTCGGTCGATCTGGCCTGCCGGCAATTGGGGATCGAATATTTTATCCCGGACGGGCAATCGACCCATCTTGAAACCTTGTTTGGCCGCCTGTTTTCGAACCAGACCGCCAAAGCGCGCAACCAGGTCAATATCACTGCGAGGGCGCAGCGAAGATTTCGTCGCGGCAGTGGGCAATTTGTCGATGAATTCAGCAACGACTTTGCCCCAGATTATTTGGCGCGAATGCGATTCTGGGAAAAGGTCGCGCTTGAAGCGTTCAGCGTCGATGAATTGTTGCACCAACTGACGATCGAATTCGACGATTTTGCCGGTACGACGCATGTCGCCGTCGAAAAGGTGAACGTCGCCGCGCGATATTTCTTTGGCGAAGCCGAGACCATCTGCGAGATGCACGGGATCGATTTCGCCGAAACCCTGGGAAGCGTGGCAATACCCGCTGACATCGCGCATGGCAATGCAGGCTTTGTGCAACAGGGCGCACACCGTGCGGAATTCGACTACGAATTGTCCTGTCCCAGATATGGCGAAATCTCGGACGGACTTGAGGCTGCGTTCGGGGTTGGCATCGACGATCGCGCGGCGGCCACGCGGCAGGCGAACCCGGCCCGGCCATTGCCGCCGGATGTAGCGGCAGCCGTTCGTTGCGCCGCCGAATTGCAGGGCCTGAAAGAAACCGCCAAGGACATTTCCCTGATACAGGTCGGTTTGATCCGTCGTCTTTTGCTGGCATTGGACAAGCGGGTAGGATCGGACGGGCTGGTATTTTTTCTGCACATCGCCGAAATTCCGGCCCTTGGAACCGATCAACGCCGGGAAGTGTTATCGCTTGCGGCCCGGCGGCGGGATCGGCGGGCCGCGCTGTTGGAGACTGTGCCGCTTGCGCCGCGATTGAGTGCCGCAATGCTTGAACAACAAAGTTGTGCGATCGTGTCCGCACGATCCGCAGGCCCCGGGCGGTTGGATGGTCAGCGGGTTGCGGGCAGCGCGCGGGTTGCCGCAAGGGCCTATGTCGCCGACGCGGCAAAATGCGAGGTCGGGGGCGATCTGCCCGGATTTGAGGCTGGCGATATCCTGGTTTGCGCCATGATTCATCCGGATTGGCTGGGTGCCATGCTGAAATCGGGCGGCGTCATCGCCGAAGTCGGCGGCTGGCTCAGCCACTTCGCGATCCTTGCGCGTGAAAACGACATCGCGATGGTGGTAGGCTCGACCGCGCATGCAGAATTGCCGGATTGCGCGCGGATTTCGATCGAAAGGGACGGCGGCGTGAAACTGCTCGAGCGGGTGAAATTCGACGGCGCGGCCCCAAGTGCAGATTCAATCCCGGTCGTCTCGTCGGAGCTTCCGAATGCGGTGGTCGCCGAATAGGCGAATGTTTCAGGTGGTCGTCGCAGCTCACATTGCCCAAGGAGCGGCCCACTTTTCAATCTTTTCAATCAGATCGGCCTTTTTGAACGGTTTGCTCAGAAAATCGTCCATACCCGCGTCAAGGCATCGCGTCCGGTCGGATTGGCGGGCATTTGCGGTCAGCGCCACGATGTTCAACGGCGAGCGTCCGCTGGCTTTCTCGGATTTGCGAATGATCTCGGTCGCTTGCAACCCGTCCATTTCCGGCATCGAAATGTCCATGAAGACCATGTGGGGATCAAAAGCCTCGAAAGTATCGCAGGCTTCGCGACCGTTCTTGGCGAATTTGAGACGGATGCCGGATTTCTTGAGCATCATTTCAAGAACTTTTCGATTGGTTGCGTTGTCTTCGGCAACAAGAAGTTTAACCCCTGACAAATCCGAAATGTCAGTTTCTGTTGGGGCGACGCCGGTTCGTTGTTCCGCGTTGGCCGATTGCGTTATCTCGGCGGGCTCGCCGGGCAGAAGGCCAAGAATTGTTTCGGCCAACAATTCACATCGAACCGGTTTCAGCAGCGGATCGGGAAGATGCAGTTCGCGCCGGCTTGTGATGTCGACGGCCTGATCGACGGATGTCAGCATCAGAATTGGTATTGATCCAAGCCCCGGCAACGCCCGAATTCTTCGCGCCGTTTCTAGCCCGTCCATCTCGGGCATGTTGAAATCCAGCAGCAAAATGTCAAAGCCCGACGCTGCTCCGGGCGCTTGAAGCTGCTCCAGCGCTGCGCGTCCGCTGGCGAAGGCCCGTGCTTCCATTTGCAGATGTTTCAGGTTCTCGACCAGGATGGTCCGGTTCAGATCAAGGTCGTCGACAATCAGCGCGCGTTTGCCGCGCAGTTTTCGAATGTCGGCTGCGGCGGGCGGTCCGATCGGATCGGTGACCGGCAGGCAAAGACTGGTGGTAAAAACGGATCCCTGCCCAGGTGTCGAACGGGCATCAATCCGCCCGCTCATCAATCCGCAAAGCTTGTTTGAAATTGCCAGACCAAGACCCGTGCCCTCGAACTGCCGATTGGCGGCGCTGTCGGCCTGCTCGAATGGGCTGAAAATACCCTTCAGTTTTTCAGGCGAAATCCCGATACCCGTGTCACGCACGATAATCTGCAAATCCGCCATGTCCTGACGAGCATCAACCACGACCGAAATCTCGACGACCCCGCCGGTGGTAAATTTCACTGCGTTGCCGATGATATTGGTCATGATTTGGCGAACCCGCCCGCCGTCCCCTATGAAAGCGGTGGGTGCATCGGGCGGATATTGAACCACGACCTCGACTTTGTTTTCGCTTGCTTTCGTGGCGACCAGGGCCGCGATATCCTCAAGCGAGCGGCGTAGATCAAAGGGCTCGCAATTCAGTTCCGCCTTGCCGGCGTCTATTTTCGAGAAATCAAGAATGTCATTGATGATCGTCAGCAAGGCCGACCCGGACTGCGAAATCGTCGTCGCATAAGAGCGCTGCAATTTCGAAAGTCGGGTTTCCAACATCAGTTCCGCCATGCCGATGACGCCGTTCATCGGTGTGCGGATTTCGTGGCTCATATTGGCCAGAAATTCGGATTTTGCCTGGCTGGTTGCATCGGCCTGCTCCCGGGCGATCATCAGGGCGGTTTCGCGGTGTTCGCGTTCCGCCAAAACCTCGCCGAGGCGCGACACGCTGTCTTGCAGCGACCCGAATTCCAGCGCGGCAAATTTCGGCAGTGATTTTTGCACGCCCGGCAATTGCCGCATCGTTCGGACCATTTCCGAGTGAACCAGACGCAGCGGTTTCAGCACCAATGCGCTGAGCAGCGCCAATATCAGCAAGGTCAGGAAGAACAGCGCCAGCAGCGTATACAGGCGCACCTGAACCACGCTGGCGCGAATGCGTTCCTGACCCTCTGCCGTTGACCAGAATACGGTGATCGCTCCAAAAACTTCACCTTCGAATTCGACATTGGCTTTGTGATGTGAATATCGCGCGGACGAATTGTCGGGTACGGGGCCCACCGACGCGATAAGTTGGTCCCTTTCGTTGCGGACCTCTATCGCGACGAGGCGGGATATCCGTTGCACCGCTTCCTGCAGCGAAGTTTCGATCAGGGGCACGTCTTCGACGATAATCGCCTCGGTGGTCAATCCGGCTAAAAGCGAAACGATCCCACGGGATTGCTCTGCCAGATTGGCAATCTGGCGACCGGTTTCGTTGCGACGCACGACTTCGCCCACGATCAGCCCGGAAACGATCGTCGCAATGCACATCGCCAGAATAATCTGAAGCGAAAGCCTTATCTTGTTCTGGCGAATCTGCACGAGAAAACTCAGTCCGCAAATTGCGCGCTGAGTTCCATCGCCAGACGGATGGGTGCGTATTCGCGATCTTCACCCGGCAGGAACCCGGATTTGGAAATGGTTTTCAAGACCGCCGGGTCGTCGACGGCAATGAAGACGCGCCGCATGGCCACCAGAATTCTGGAATCCAGCGTCGACGCGGCAATCCACGGTTTCGTTACATTGTCAAAGGACAGCAGTTCCCGGATCGGAACCCCGGCCGCGCGCAACTTCTTGAAGGTGCTGGATTTCAACGCACCCGCGTCGAAATCGCCCTTGCCGACGGCGGCCCCGACCCGGTCGTGACGCCCCAGAAACGCGTAGTCTGAAAGGTCGTTGCCGTGAATGCCGGCTTCCAACAGTTCCTTTTGGGCGAGGTAGCGCCCGATCGTCGATAGCGAATCGCCAAAAGCAAAGGATCGCCCGCGCAATTCCGCAATGTCGGAAATGCTGCTGGTTTCGGCAACCGCAATGATTCCCTTGAAAGACTTACGTCCCTTCTTGGTTTCCATCGCGATGATTTCGATCCCGTCATTGTGGCTTTTGGCGGTAACATAGCTGGCCGGACCAAAACGCGTGAAATCGACCTCGCCCTTGACCAACGCGTCGATGGCCGTCTGATAATGGCTCGAAACCTGCATTCTGATGGTGACGGCTTCACCCAGTTCGGTGCTGAGCGCGGTTTCAAGATAGGAAAGAAACGGCCGGAATTTCTGGACAACCACCGTCGCCTTGTCGGACGTGTAGGTTCCGAAAACCAGGTCGATATCCGCCGTCGCCGGCACGGCAGCGACGCCGGAAATCAATATTGCCATGCGAATTGCACCCGGCAGACGCATTATTCTAAGCGGGCCTGCAACCGGGTTCGATAGATGGGTCCAAATTCGACTAAATGCGGTGATCATGTTGCTGGCTCTCCTGTTTGGCGCAAAACTGTTCGCGGTTGTCCGAACGTTCCCAATCCGATATCTCACTTTGGCTAATCCCGCCTTAAGGCGAACAGCGTTTCCGAAATTTTGCGGGATGAAGCCGGTAATTTTGGCAACAATGCGATTCAATTTGACGGCAAGACCTGGCAAATCCAGTCCCCCGTTGCGGGCGAATTCCGGGTTTTCCGACGTTTGGCGCAAGGAAATATTAATGTCTCCGGTCAAAACTCCGAGCGACGAAGGGGCGGGTCGGCTCGCCCGATAACGGGAATCGATGATGAATTTGCGGACAGGTGAAAAACCGCCTTGCTCATGGGGTGATCCCGTCTTGGGCGCAACTTCGGGACGCGCGAAATTGTCCGCGAGGGGCTGGTCATGAATGCCCGATCAAGCGTCACGCTTGGGGCCAGACTGGATATTGCGGCGGCTCCCGGCCTGTATTCCGCTCTGTGGGAATGTCGGGAGGCATCGGTCACGATCGACGCTTCTGACGTCGCACATATCGGGACGCACTGCCTTCAGGTTTTGTTGGCGGCCACCGAGTATTGGTCTGACAAAAACGAACTTTTCCAAATTGTTACGCCTTCCGAACCGTTTTGCCGCGCTCTGGGTCGCATGGGGGCGTCCTGCCTCGAAACCGCCGTTGTGAAAGATGAGATATGACGCGAAACGTCCTGGCGGTAGACGATTCACGGACCATGCGCGACATGCTTTGCATCGCGTTGAACGATGCTGGTTTCAATGTTGAAGTCGCCGAAGACGGCGAGGACGGGTTGGGAAAGCTACGTGCGAAACAGCCCGATGTCATCATCACCGATATCAACATGCCGCGGCTTGACGGGATCGGCTTCATCGAAAAAGTCCGCGCCGATTCCGCCCATCGCACGATCCCGATCCTGGTTCTGACCACCGAAAACACCCCGGATTTGAAGTCGCGCGCGCAGAATGCGGGCGCAACCGGTTGGATCGTTAAACCGTTCGATCAGTTCAAGCTGGTCGCGGCAATCAACCGGGTAGTAGCCTAGAAAGGAAGGCGATGGCTTCTTCGGATGATCTTAGGCCTACGTTTTTTGCGGAATGCCTGGACCTGCTTGAATCGCTGCACGAAGGCATGTCGTTCATCGAGGATGGCAGCGGCGACGATGAAACCGTCAACATCGTGTTTCGGGCGGTTCATTCGATAAAGGGTGGCGCGGGTGCGTTTGGTTTCGCCGAACTCGTTGCCTTTGCCCACGAATTTGAAACCGTCCTTGATGCGATCCGCGGCGGGCAGCTTGCGGTCGCCGGCGAGGTTGTTCCGGTGCTGTGGCGATCGGTGGATTTGTTGGGGGATCTGGTCGCGGCGGCGCAAAGCCGACAGCCCGTCGATGCCACAAGAAGCGAACGACTCGTCGCCGAATTATCCGATTTGGCCCCCGGTTCAGTCGTGCCTGCGGAAAGCTCGACAACCCCGCCGGAATTTGAGGCGATCCCGTTTGAGCCGGTCGCTCTGGCACTTGGCACCGGCGATTCGGCCACCGGTGACTCCGACGTGCACGTGTATCTGATCAAGTTCCGACCGCTAAACGCGCTTTTTGTCCGTGGCAACGAAGCGGCTGTCCTGATCCGGGCATTGGCGGAATTGGGGGAATTGAGTTCCCGATGCGATACCTCGAAACTGCCGGGATTCGCAGAAATGAAGCCCGGGGAATCCTATCTTGCCTGGGAATTTCATCTGAAATCTGCGGCAACCTTGCCCGAAATCCATCAGGTCTTTGAATTTGCGGATGACGATTGCGACCTTGAAATTGTGGCGCTGGAACCGGCGGAGCACCTTTCGTCCGTGTTTGCCGAAGGGCAGGTGCCCGCGCCCTCCGACATGGGCGCAGAGGCAGCGCCACCGCATTCGCCTCTTTTGTCGGCGGCTGGTCCGCCCGGCCCGTCCAGAGCGGTGGAAAGAACCGAAATGTCCGCTCGGGTACCAGCGGCGGCACCCGAAAAATCGATCAGAAAGTCAACCATCCGCGTGGAAACCGGCCGGGTTGACCGCCTGATCAATCTGGTTGGTGAACTTGTGGTCAACCAGGCGATGTTGACGCAGTGTATCCAGGAATCCGGCGCGGGCGACGAACGCAACATCTCTGCCGGGCTGGATGATCTGAAACAACTCACCGGACGGGTGCAGGACAGCGTGATGGCGATCCGGGCGCAACCGATCCGGCCCCTGTTTCAACGCATGGCCCGCATCGTCCGCGAAGCCGCCGCCGAAACCGGCAAGATCGTACGTCTGGAAACCACGGGTGAATCAACCGAAATCGACAAAACCGTGATCGAGCAACTTGCCGATCCCCTGACCCACATGATCCGCAATGCTGTCGACCATGGGCTTGAAAATGCCGGCAAAAGGAATTCTGCCGGCAAGGCCGATTGCGGGGTCGTCAGCCTGACCGCCGCCCATCGGTCGGGTCGCGTCATCATTGATGTGAATGACGATGGTTCCGGGATTGATCGCGACAGGGTCCTCAGAATCGCGCGCGAAAAGCGGCTTGTCGCGCCCGAGGAAAACCCCGAAGCCGAGGATATCGACGCGCTGTTGTTCCTCCCGGGATTTTCGACGGTCGATACCGTATCCAACCTCTCCGGGCGCGGCGTCGGCATGGATGTGGTGCGCAACGCGATCCGTGCGCTGGGCGGGCGTATTTCGATTGCGTCAAAACCGGGCATCGGTTCGACGTTTTCCGTCAGCCTGCCGCTGACCCTGGCGGTTCTTGACGGCATGGTCGTCGAGGTTGCGGACCAAAAACTGGTGATCCCGATCACCTCGATCATCGAGACGTTGCTGCCGGTGGCCGATAAAATCCATGCGCTGGGTGCGGCGCATGTCGTACGCATTCGCGACGCGCTGGTTCCGATCGTGGATGTCGGCCACGTGCTTGGCTATCGGGACAGGCGCGCAGGCTTTGAGCGGTGCATCTTTGTGCTGACAGAGACCGACGCGGGTTCGCGATGCGTGATGGCGATCGATTCCATTCTTGACCAGCGGCAGGTGGTCATCAAGACGCTCGACGACAATTACGGCGGGGTCGACGGCATCGCTGCGGCCACGATACTGGGCGACGGTCGCATCGCCCTCATTCTGGACCCGGGCGACGCTCTGTTCGGCGGATCGGCGGCGGATGCGACCGAATTCAATCTCTCAGCGACCGGATGACATCATGCAGCAGGCTGTGAATCACGCGACGACGGACGATCCGAATTTTGTCACCTTTCGGGCGGCCCAGCAGGAATACTGCGTCGATATCATGTCGGTACGCGAAATTCGCGGTTGGAGCCCGGCTACGGCGCTGCCTCAGTCGCCGCCTTCGATCCGCGGCGTGATCAATCTGCGCGGCGCGGTCGTTCCGATCGTGGATTTCAATCTTCGCCTCGGTTATTCGGCCATCGACCCGACGCCGCAGAGCGTGATCATCATTGTCCAGATCGCGGCCCAGACCATCGGCCTGCTGGTCGACGAAGTATCTGAAATCCTGAATGCCGGACGCGAAGCGATCAAGGCCACACCCGACGCCGTTCAGAGCGCGGACGAGACTTTCATCACCGGGGTCATCACGCTCGAAGATCGGATGATCCGCGTGGTCAACCTCGCGAATATTGTGCCCGGCACACAAAGGGTACCTGCATGAAGCCGAATTTGCCGAAGCAGACGTCACAATGCACGCGATGGCGATGTTGCGCCATTGAAACCAATCTGGATCGGAGCATGTACTGCCGATGATGTCGAAAAAAGACATGCGAATCATGGTTGTGGACGATATGGCGACCAGCCGCGGGCAAATATTGCAGGCGTTGGAGCAGATCGGCATGTTCAACACCGAATCGATGTCCGACGCCACCAGCGCGTTTCAAAAAATCGCGGCCAGCCGCATTCAAATGGTGATATCAGACTTCAATATGCCCGGCATGGATGGGCTGGAATTGCTGCGCGCCCTGCGCGGGCATCCACCCACCAGCGGGATTGGGTTCATCCTGGTTACCGGTCGCGCTGACGAAGCGACCATCGCGCGGGGGCGAAGTTTGGGCATGAACAATGTGCTGAAGAAACCTTTCTCGGCGGTGGCCATGAAGAACTGCATCGAAGCGGTTGTCGGAAAATTCTGATGCCGGACGGCGACACCGAACCCAACGCCGGCCCCGTTGCGGTGCGGTTGCTGCTGCACCGGGTTGCCGCGGAGCTGGAGCAGTTGCAACAAGGGGTCGCGCTCGTGGAAGATGCCGTTGGCGATCTGATCGCCAATCAAAAGCCGCCAATGGCAAATCTGAAATTCAAAGAACTGCAATTCATCGATAACCTTGGTCAAAGTCTTGCCGGACTGCGCGAATTTTTAGTTGGTCTCGGCCCGGACATTCCCGGGGAATGGCGTCTGGACCCCACAGCCGCGGCCACATGCTTGCGGATGCACAGTCTGACGACGCGTCTGTTGGGCGATGAAACATCGCCGCAGGAACCGGCATTGACCGATCCGCGAAAACTTGCCGACGATCATCTGGCGAACGGGCCGATCCGTCCTCGGCAACCGGCCAAATCTTCGGGCGTGACCACCGGCTGAACCGATCGGCAAGGAACTTTGGAACGCACGCGGTCCGGGTTGGCATAAACAACCGGGCGGTCGAACCGGACTGCGGTTTCCGGCTCTAAAACAGCTCGACATCGCCATTGATGCCGGATTTTCCGGAAATGCGTTGCAGGCGAACCTCGGCCTGTTGAACGATTTCGCCGTCGCCCCTGCCGGCGGTCAGAACAAACACCTTGTTTCGGGACGGTTGAAAATATATCCGCCTGGGGCTTTCCCCGCCAAGCTCGGATGCGGTGATCGGGATCCCCTCGCGGGCAAGAAACCCGCAGGCGAATTCCTGGTTCCGGTCCCCGACAGAAGTACCTGACGACAGGGAAATAACATTGGCACCACCGAATATTTTGGCCTGAAGACGGGCGCGTTCGCCGCCCAGTTTCAGGATTTGGTTGATCAACATTTCCATCGCGTGAACCCCATACCGGGTCGCGTGCGAAACTTCGCCGACCGAAATATTGGATTCCTGGGGCAACAGAAAATGGTTGAGGCCGCCAATACCGGATACCGGGTCGCAAATGCAGGCGGAAACACAGGAGCCCAGCAACGTTCCAAGCGTCAGAGCGGGCTCATCCGTGGCCGCAAACTCGCCCGGTTGGATCATTTTGACGAACCCGTTGAGACGAGGATCCCAGTAGCGTTCATTGAAACCGGCTGAGCGGTCGCGCGCGGGTCTGACCATCGATTTCATCGGATTTTCCGGAATATCGTCCGGCCCGTTTGCGAAAATCTGCGTTGGTTTCCCAGAATTGATTCCGCGTGCCCCATATACAGCGTTCCCCCGGGTGCCAGCAGATCGGCCAAACGCGAGACGATCGAATTTTTTGCCTCGGCGTCAAAATAAATCAGGACGTTCCGGCAGAAAATGAAGTCGAACGGTCCGCGCATCGGCCATGTCTGATGCAGGTTCAACACGTTGAAAACAACCATGTTTTTCACGTCATGCGCGATTTCGAACCGGCCGTCCGACAAGGTATTGAAATAACTTCGGCGCAGGTCCGCCGGGCAATCAGCAAGTTGATCGCCAGTATAGCAACCGGCGCGCGCGAATGTCAGGACGCGGGTGTCGATATCCGTGGCGAGAATGCGCAGGTCCGGGCCCCGTTCCGCAAACGGCGTGGCTTTGAGCGTCAGGGCGATCGAATAGGCCTCTTCCCCGGTCGAGCACGCGGTCGTCCATATCCGCATTCGATCAGGGCAACTGCCGGATTTTTGTGCCGCCGCAACGACGTTGCGCATATCGTCGAAATGGTGCGGCTCGCGGAAAAATCGGGTCAGATTGGTGGTGATTGCGTTGGTCATCTCACCGATCTCGCGACCCCCGGCCGGCGAGTCCAAAAATCGCAGATATTCCGAGAATCCATCCAGTGCCAGCAGATTGAGCCGTTTTCGCAGCCGGCTTACAACCAGTTGTCGTTTGCTTATGGGCAGAACAATGCCGGTCTGGCGGTAAATCAACTGCGCGAGCGATTTGAATTCCCCGTCGCTCATCAAGGCGGTATTCGGCACTGCAAACCCCGTATCTGTCCCGCCGCTGGCCGGCATCGGCATTCGCAGCGCCGTTACGTTCGCCGGGCCACGTTCCGCAGCGGATTGCCGCCAAGATTACGCTGATCAGGATTAAGATTGCGTTGCCGCCGCCCACAGGGATTGGATTGCCGGGGCGGCGGCCTGTTGGTATTGACCGGCGCGCCGGCGATTACCAGCCATACTGGAACAAAAGCCCGGCGCCCTGGTTGCCGTTCTGATTTACCTGCGCGCTGGTTCCGACACCGGACTGGAAAATGCCGAAACTGTTTCCGTGGCCGGACTGGCTCAACGCGGCATCGTGATTGTTGCCGTTCTGCTCGATCACGCCGAAATTTCCATGGCCGAATTGACCCAGCGCAGCCGCGTTTCCGTGACCGTTCTGAAATATCGCAGCGCTGCCGTCCACGTCACGGGAAAGCGAATATAGCGCCAGCGCAGTCTGGACCGCGTTGGTCTCCTGACGGTTTGACGCATAAAATCCAAAGCTGATCTGCCCGCCGGCGGACGCCGGTGCCGCCAGTGTCGCGGCCACGCTCAGTACGATTGCAAGGGTTGGAATTCGTTTCATTTCTTCCTCCTGTTTCAAAGATCAATGGGGTCGGCATTGTCGAGGCAGGCGATTTTTCGCCCGGCCCAATCCAAGATCAACCTCGTCCTGATGTGCCGCTCGGACCCGGTCAGAGCCGCCGTCGACAAGGTTTCGGTTTTGCCGGCTCTCAGCGTGAAATCGCCGGATTGTGCGATCACGGCAGACCCGGATGCACCGGATTTGCGGATTTCGAGCGAATAGGTGCCGCGCCCGGATCGGCCGGATTCGGCCAGCGCCCGGATGCGAAGGTTCGGGCCGATCTGTTTCACTTCGACTTTGCAAATCAGGTCTTCGCTCGCAACGGTGCCGATGGACGGCGCTGGTTGGGTCGCGCTGGCAAGAACGGCGAATTGCGCAGCGATGATGGTCGCGAATTTGAACATTGTGCTGCCCTTTCAGGTGGCGTTTCGGGTTGCACGGGCGGGGGTCGCCCGTGCCTTGATCGCGGCGCGGGCCGCTTAGTCCTGGATGATGACCGAGACATTGCCGTTGCCGTATTGGTGAGCAGCGGCAGAATTGCCATTGCCGCCCTGGATCACGGCGACGGCGTTGCAATTTCCGTTTTGCGACGTGGTGGCGCTGTGACTGCCGCCAAATTGGGCCACGCCGGCAATGTTGCAATTCCCGTTCTGGGTGGTTGCGGTCGAATTGGCGAACCCGGTCTGCCCGACGACGACGCGGTTGCGATTGCCGTCCTGAACCGAGATCGAGCTGTTGGACCAGCCATATTGGTAAACCGTCAGCCGGTTTCGGTTTCCCGCCTGGGAACCCCCGGCACCGTTCCCCATGCCCCATTGCTGGATTCTGACCTGATTTCCACCGGCGAATATCGGCGATGAAAATCCGGTTGCCAGCATCAGGGCAAGCGACAGCGTTTTGAGTGTTGGATTGATCATGGTGCATTTCCTTCTGACAAATCAATGTTGCCGGTCAAAGCCCGCCACGGGCGGGTCCATCGCCGGTACCCAATGCTGCCGAAACCTGAGGGGGACACACAATATCAGCGCCGTGTTATCGGATGACCTTAGGGGGGTTATCAGATAACGGGGAATCGCCTACAAATGGCCCGAGGGGAATGATCAGGACCGGTATGGCATTCGGTTTTCGGACATCGCAAGCGGCGGTATCCGGCGATGACCGTGCGGTTTTGAAAGGGACAGAATGCCTTTCTGCAAAACCGATGCCGGTCTGCTTTATTTTGCCCACGTACCGAAATGCGCCGGGACATCGGTCGAGATTTATCTGGAGCAGAGGTTCGGCGCCCTTGCATTTGCCGACCGGGAATATCTCAGCGTGCCACCGGATCAGCGATGGCCACGCTCTTCACCGCAACACATATCGGTGACAAGCCTGACCCGGCTGATTCCGGCCTCGTTCTTTGATCATGTTTTCACGGTGGTCCGGCACCCGGTCAATCGCGTGATATCGGTTTTTCAGTTTCAGCAGGAGAATGAAAATCTGATCTCAAACGAAATGTGCTTTTCCGAATGGCTGTGCGAGATTGAAAAGCGCCGCAACGAGTTTCCCTTTGTGTGGGACAACCACATCCGCCCAATGAACGAGCTGGTGCCCGAGCGGGCGAAAGTGTTCAAACTGGAGGCCGGGTTGGCACCGGTAACACGCTGGTTGGATGAACTGGATCCCAAGACGGCGAGCATGAGTGAAATCCCGGTTCACAACACACGCCAACAGCGGCTTGACCGGTTGAAGCTGGCGGGCGAGCCTGCCAATGTTTCAGACGACGACAAGGCACGGATCAGGGCGATTTATGCGGTGGATTTCAGGCGGTTTGGGTACGAATGAGAAAATGGACGGGCCCGCGCCGGGCGTACGCGCGCTGGCGCTGATGCCAGATCACCCCAAATTTCCGCGAAATCGGATGGCGTGGATTGCGCAGACCGGTCGCCCGCCCGCAAAATCAGGCGGCCAAAAGGAAATCGTACATGCAGTTTGAGGGTATCTATACACCGGTCATAACCCCGCATTGCGCCGATTTTTCGGTTAACCGTGACCGGTTCGCCGAAACGCTGGAATACCTGATTGCAGCCGGGGTCCACGGCATTATCGTTGCCGGGACCACCGGTGAGTATTATGCGCAAACCGCCGACGAGCGGTTGGAACTGATGGCGTTGGCGCGGGACGTCATCGCGGGCCGGTTGCCGCTGATCATCGGTACCGGCGCGATCAGGACCGAGGACAGCGTTCATTTCGCAAAGGCCGCGAAGGCGGCAGGCGCCGACGCGTTGCTGGTTGCGACGCCGCCCTACGCCTATCCCACCGGGCGCGAGATCGCGCTTCATGCGCTGGCGATCGACCGGGCGGCCAATCTGCCGGTGATGCTGTATAATTATCCCGGACGGATGAGCGTCAACATGGATCAGGAATGCCTCGACCGGTTGGGCCGATCCCCGAATTTCTGTGCCATCAAGGAAAGCTCGGGCGATCCCGACCGACTGCACATGCTGGCGCGCGACTATCCGCATATTCAGCTTGCCTGCGGCATGGACGATCAGGCGCTGGAGTTTTTCGCCTGGGGGGCGCGTTCGTGGGTGTGTGCCGGGTCGAACGCCGCCCCGGCGGCGCATATCGCCCTCTATCAGGCTTGCGCGGTAGAAGGAGATTTCACGCGCGGTCGCGCAATCATGTCGGCGCTGTTGCCGTTTCTTCGCATTCTGGAACAGGGCGGCAAGTTCATCCAATGCGTCAAACATGGCCTGGCGATGCGGGGCATTGATCCGGGACCGCCACGAAAACCGCTGCAACCGCTCAACAAAGACGACAAACGCGCGTTGGAAAGTGTGATCCGCACCATGGACAAGACCATCGAAGCCATCGCCGGAGGTACCCGATGACCGATTTGCTCAGCCGTACGGAATATCGGGCGATTGCCGACGGTCTGGACCCGCCCCGCACCGCATTCATTGATGGCGGGTTCCGGGCGGGCCGTGGGGCGATTTTGCCGACGATAAACCCGGCCACGGGCGACCTCATTTGCGAAATCGCGGCGTGCAACAAAGCTGATGTCGATCTGGCGGTCCAAAAGGCGCGCGCGGCGTTCGATCAGGGCGCGTGGCGCACGATTCATCCCACGGGGCGCAAAGAGGTGCTGATCCGTCTCTGCAAGCTGATCGCGCGCAACCGACGGGAACTGGCGGTGATGGAAAGCCTTGATAGTGGCAAACCGATCCGCGATTGCGAGCTGATCGACATTCCCGAAACCATCGGCGCGATCAAGTGGCACGCCGAGGCCATCGACAAGATTTACGATCAGGCGGGCCCCGTGGGCGAAGACGCGGTTTCGCTGATCGTGCGCGAACCGATTGGTGTCGTGGCGGCGGTGCTGCCGTGGAACTTCCCGCTGTTGATGCTGGCGTGGAAAATCGGCCCGGCGCTGGCCGCCGGATGCTCGGTGATCGTGAAACCGGCGGAACAGACCAGCCTGACGGCCCTGCGAATCGCCGAACTGGCGATGGAGGCGGGCCTGCCGCGCGGTGTGTTGCAAGTCCTGCCGGGCATGGGGGCCGATGTCGGCGAACCACTGGGCCGGCACATGGATGTCGACATGGTCAGCTTTACCGGGTCGACCGAAACGGGCCGGCGGTTCCTGCGTTATTCCGCCGACAGCAACCTGAAAAAGGTGGTGCTGGAATGCGGCGGCAAAAACCCGGCCGTGGTGCTGGAGGATGCCGAAAACCTTGATCTGGTGGCGGAACATGTGGTCAATGCCGCGTTCTGGAACATGGGCGAAAATTGCTCGGCCAATTCGCGGCTGATTGTGCACGCGGCGGTGAAACAGCCGCTGATGGAACGGATCCTTGCCCGCCTTCGCGACTGGAAAACCGGCGATCCGCTTGATCCCGCCAACCATCTGGGCGCGCTGATCGATGACGCGCATCGCGCGAAAGTTGCCAAATACCTGACCGGCAAAGCGCTTGCCGGCGGCAAGTCGGACAACAATTTTGTCCGACCTACGGTCTACGACGTCGATGCCGATGACCCCCGCGCCCGCGACGAAATATTTGGCCCGGTTCTGGCGGTTCTGACCGCGCACTCGTTTGACGAGGCGATCGCGCTGGCCAACGATTCCGCCTATGGCCTGACCGCCAGCGTTTTCACCGCCAACGGCCGTCGTGCGCTGCAGGCGGCTCGTGCCATGCGCGCGGGAACCGTCACCGTGAATTGCTACGGCGAGGGCGACATCTCCACGCCGTTTGGGGGTTACAAGCAATCGGGATTCGGGGGTCGCGATAACGGCATCCACGCGCATGATCAGTATACCGAGTTGAAAACCATCTGGATCGACCTGTCCGATCCTGCCGCCGGGGACAACATCGGGTGAGCGCCGCCGAACCCGAAAACACCGCCACCCGTCGCGGTGGCCGAGGTGCGCGGCGCGAGTTGCGCAGCGCGATTGATACAACGATGCTGCCAGCGCTCAAACGCGGGCTGCCCCCGGTCGAGCCAATGTCGCGCGATCAGATTGCGCAGATCGATGCCGCCAGCCTTGCCATTCTCGAAGAAGTCGGGGTTGTCTTTCGTGACCCCGTCGCGATCGCCGACTGGAAAAGGGCGGGGGCCGATATCCGCGACGGTGACCGGGTGCATCTGGACCGCGCCATGGTCCGCAACCTGATCGCAACCATCCCCGAGACTTTTACCTACCACGCCCGCAATCCGGCCAACAACCTGCCGTTCGGACGGGATCATTCGATCTTCGTGCCGATGACCGGTGCACCGTTTATCGAGGATGTCACGGGCGAACGGCGCAACCCGACGCTGGCCGATCTTGCCGATGTTCACAAGCTCAGCCATATGCTGCCCGCCATTCATTCCGCCGCGCATCACATCGTCGAACCCTATGATCACCCGATCAGCCAACGACATTTGCGGATCACCTATTCGTCGATGAAACATTCCGACAAGACGTTCATGGGGATGACGACCTCGGGGCGCAACGGCCAGGATGTGATGGACATGTGCGACATCCTGTTCGGCCCCGGCTATATCGACACGCACCCGGTGGTGACGGGCAATTGCAACGGCAATTCGCCGCTGGTCTGGGACGAAACCATGCTGGGTGCGATGCGGGCGTTTTGCCGGCGAAATCAACCGGTTCTGTGTTCGCCCTTCGTGCTGGGCGGCGCGAATACACCGGCATCGACCGCCGCGACGATGGCGCAGTTGAATGCCGAGGCCCTTAGCGCGCTGGCCTATACCCAGGTCGTGAACCGGGGCTGCCCTGCGATCTACGGGCATTTTCTGGCCACGATCAGCATGAAATCCGGCGCACCGATGGCGGGAACGCCGGAAATCAGCCTGTTGAACTACATGACCGGACAGATGGCGCGGCATTACGGTGTGCCGTGGCGCAGTTCGACCATGACATCGGGCCCCAAGGCGTTCGACGCGCAGGCCGGATACGAAAGCGCGACCACTCTGATGTCGGTGATCCTGTCGGGTGCGCATTACATGTGGCATGCCGCCGGTTGGATGGAGGCCGGAATGACCTGTTCGCTGGCAAAATTCGTCGCCGACGCCGAGCAATGCGCGATGGCCTACCGCATGGCCGAGGGTATCCGCTGGGACGATTTCGACGCCGCGCTGGCATCGATCCGCGATGTCGGGCCAGGGGGGCATTATCTGGGCCATCCGCACACGCTGGAAAAATTCCAGAGCGCGTTCTTCATGCCCGAACTCGCGGATAACAATTCGGTGGAACAATGGCGGGCCGAGGGCGCGATCGAAACCCCTCAACGAGCGAAGGCGAGGGTGCGCGAATTGTTGACCGCCTATCAGGAGCCACGGCTCGATCCGGCAACCGACGAGGCATTGCGGGATTATATCGCTCGGCGGGAACGCGAAATCCCGGCGGCGGATGCGCTGAACGAGGAATTCTGAGGTCATGCGCATCGCCGAGGTTCACGTCTATCGCCGGGAACTGCCGGTCCGGGACGGCCCCTATACGATGGCCGGGCAGGTGGTGCATTCGCCGGACACCACCATCGTGCGGCTGGTCGGCGAAAACGGCGTCACCGGCTGGGGCGAGGTTTGCCCGCTTGGCCCGCTTTACGCGCCCGTACATGCCAACGGCATCCGGGCTGATTTGCGCGCAATCGCCCCGGCATTGATCGGCGTCCGGGCCGCGCCGCTGACCGTGCGACATGCCATTGATGGTGCCGTGAACGGGCAGAATTATGCGCGCGCGGCGATCGACATCGCGGTGCATGACCTGATGGGCAAAACGCTGGGCGTCCCGATCGCGACGTTGCTTGGCGGGATCGTCGCGAAACGGCTGCCATCCTATTTCGCGACCGGCATCGGTACACCGGATGAAATCACCCGAATTGCGGCCGAAAAGGTCGCCGAAGGCTATCCCCGCATCCAGATCAAGGCGGGCGGGCGCGATGTTGCCGAAGATATCGCCACGATCCGCAAGGTCTGGGCGGTGGTCGGATCGCGCGCGCGACTGGCGGTCGATTGCAATCGCGGCCTCAGCCAGCGCGACGCGCTGCGGCTGAGCCGCGAATGCAGGGACATTCCGTTTG
>CAZRLO010000008.1:0-46164 GCA_964600965.1 uncultured Rhodobacter sp. | reverse complement strand
CGCGCTATTGCTTCTTAGCTGCCTCTGAGCGCGCCTTTTGGGCGCATGCGCTCAGGGGAATGACGTCGCGCCGCAACAATCCGGATCAGCTAAAAGCAAACGAGAACAAGCCATGACAGACCAAATCGATGCCGCCCAGGACCACGTTCTGATCTTTGACACGACCCTGCGCGACGGCGAACAGAGCCCCGGTGCAACCATGTCGCACGACGAAAAGATCGAGATCGCCACCCTGCTCGATGACATGGGCGTCGACATCATAGAAGCCGGGTTCCCCATCGCCTCAGAGGGCGATTTCGAAGCCGTGACCGACATTGCCAAGCTGGCGAAAACCTCGGTGATCTGCGGGCTGGCGCGCGCCAGTATCGGCGATATCGACCGCGCCTGGGACGCGGTAAAACACGCGCGTCGGCCTCGGATTCACACGTTCATCGGCACTTCGCCCCTGCATCGCGACATCACGGCGTTGACACAGGACGACATGGCTTCGCGGATCCACGATACCGTGACCCATGCCCGCAACCTGTGCGACAACGTGCAATGGTCGCCCATGGATGCCACCCGCACGGAACATGATTACCTGTGCCGTGTGGTGGAAATCGCGATTCTGGCCGGGGCGACAACGATCAACATTCCCGACACGGTGGGCTATACCGCACCGCGTGAAAGTGCCGCGCTGATTGCGATGTTGATCGACCGCGTGCCCGGCGCGGACGCCATCGCCTTTGCCACCCATTGCCACAATGATCTGGGCATGGCGACCGCGAACGCGCTGGCCGCAGTCGAGGCCGGCGCCCGACAGATCGAATGCACGATCAACGGCCTTGGCGAGCGGGCCGGCAATACCGCACTGGAAGAGGTGGTGATGGCCATGAAGGTGCGCAACGACATCATGCCGTACCGAACCGAAATCGACACCACCCGGATCATGCAGGCCAGCCGCATGGTGGCCACGGTTTCGGGCTTTCCGGTTCAGTTCAACAAGGCGATCGTCGGCAAGAACGCCTTTGCCCACGAAAGCGGCATCCACCAGGACGGCATGCTGAAGAATTCGGAAACCTTCGAAATCATGCGCCCCGAGGATATCGGCCTCAGTGAAACCAATCTGGTGATGGGCAAACATTCGGGCCGCGCCGCACTGCGGGCCAAGCTGGGGGATCTGGGGTACGAGCTGGGCGACAACCAGCTCAAGGACGTGTTCGTCCGTTTCAAGGAGCTGGCCGACCGCAAGAAAGAGGTGTTTGACGACGATCTGGTCGCCCTGATGACCGACAGCGCCACCAACGCCGCCAACGACACGCTGCAAGTCAGGTTTCTGCGCGTGGTCTGCGGCACCGAAGCACCGCAATCCGCGGAATTGACTCTGGCGATCGACGGGAAGGATCATCAGGTCACCGCCAAGGGCGACGGGCCGGTTGACGCGGCGTTCAACGCGGTGAACGCGCTCTTTTCGCATGCCGCGGAATTGCAGCTCTATCAGGTCAGCGCCGTCACCGAGGGCACCGACGCCCAGGCCACCGTTTCCGTCCGCCTGGAAGAGGGCGGCAAGATCGTGACCGGGCAAAGCTCGGACACCGACACGGTGGTTGCGTCGGCCAAAGCCTATGTCAACGCGCTCAACAAATTGCTGGTGCGGCGGCAGAAATCGGCACCGGGCGCGGTTGCCTCGTGAACGGCGCGCCGCTGCCGCCGTTTCTTTTTGGCCCAAATACTCGAATCCCCGCCGTCGCGATCGTCGCCGTCCGCGATACCTGATCGCGCCAGTTTCGTTCGCGGCAGCCCGATCGCGCCGACCTCGGCGAAATCGCGCCCATTTTCGCCGTTCCGCCCTCTTTACGCCCGAATGCGCAGCCGCTTATAAAGAGCGACTTTCGCGGCAGACAGAATCGTTGGCCGCACCAGCGCTCATAGCAGGATTTCGGGTTCATGGTGGGGCTCTTTTCCAGTCTTTTTTCGGCTGACATGGCCATCGATCTGGGCACGGCGAACACGCTGGTCTATGTCCGGGGACGGGGGATCATCCTGAACGAACCCTCGGTCGTGGCCTATCACATCAAGGACGGGCGCAAGGCGGTTCTGGCGGTTGGCGAGGATGCCAAGCTGATGCTGGGGCGCACGCCGGGTTCGATCGAAGCCATCCGCCCGATGCGCGACGGGGTCATTGCCGATTTCGACGTGGCCGAGGAAATGATCAAGCATTTCATCCGCAAGGTCCATAAACGCACCACGTTCACCAAGCCGAAAATCATCGTCTGCGTGCCCCACGGCGCAACGCCGGTGGAAAAACGCGCGATCCGCCAGTCGGTCCTTTCGGCAGGTGCCCGCAAGGCCGGTCTGATTGCCGAACCGATTGCGGCGGCTATCGGCGCGGGCATGCCGATCACCGATCCGACCGGTTCCATGGTCGTCGATATCGGGGGCGGCACGACCGAAGTTGCCGTGCTCAGCCTTGGCGACATCGTTTACGCTCGTTCGGTGCGCGTCGGCGGCGACCGCATGGACGAAGCGATCATTTCCTACCTTCGGCGTCAGAACAACTTGTTGATCGGCGAGGCCACCGCCGAGCGGATCAAGACCTCGATCGGCACCGCGCGCATGCCCGATGACGGGCGCGGCGCCAGCATGGAAATCCGGGGCCGGGACCTGCTGAACGGCGTGCCCAAGGAAACCGAGATCACGCAGGCGCAGGTCGCCGAAGCCCTGAGCGAACCCTTGCAGCAGATCACCGAGGCGGTAATGACGGCGCTGGAGGCGACGCCGCCCGATCTGGCCGCCGACATCGTGGATCGCGGCGTGATGCTGACCGGCGGCGGCGCGCTGTTGGGCGAACTGGATCTGGCGCTCAGAGAACAAACCGGGCTGGCGATATCGGTGGCCGAGGAATCGCTCAATTGCGTGGCGATGGGCACCGGCAAATCGCTGGAATATGAAAAACAGCTTCAGCATGTGATAGACTACGAAAGCTGAATGCCCTTGCCGCCACCGGACAGGAAATTGACGTGGCATATAACCGATATCAGGACCAACGTTACGGCCGCTCGATCCGGCGGGTCCTGATCGGGGTGCTGGTCGTCGCCCTGCTGGGGCTGTTCGTTTTGTGGCGGATCGACAACCCAAGGGTCGAATCCCTGCGAAACGCGCTGGTCGACCGCGTGGTGCCCAGTTTCGACTGGGCGCTGGTTCCGGCGGCCAAGGCAACCCGCATGGTTCGCGACTTTGACAGTTACGCCAACATATACGAGCAAAATCAAGAACTTCGCCGCGAATTGCAGCGTCTGAAAGGCTGGCGCGAGGCGGCTTTGCAACTGGAACAGCAAAACGCCAAGCTGCTTGATCTGAACAATGTGCGGATCGATCCCAAGCTCAGCTTCATCACCGGAATCGTGCTGACCGACAGCGGTTCCCCCTTTCGCCGCTCGGCCCTGATCAATGTGGGCGCGCGCGACGGGGTGCTGGACGGCTGGGCGACGATGGACGGGTTCGGGCTGGTCGGGCGGATTTCCGGCGTCGGGCGCACCACATCGCGTGTGATCCTGCTGACCGACAGCAACAGCCGCATTCCGGTGACGATCCAGCCTTCGGGTCAGACCGCGATCATGGCCGGTGTCAATTCGGCCTTTCCGGTCATCGAGTTTCTGGAAACCCCGGATCTGGTGCATCCCGGCGACCGGGTGGTCAGTTCGGGCGACGGGTTGGTCTTTCCGCCGGATATTCTGGCCGGACAGATTGTGCTGGGGCGTGGTGGGCGGCTTTTGGTGCAGCTTGCCGCCGACTATCAACGGCTGGAGTTCCTGCGGGTTCTGCGCACCAGCCCCGAAGAAAAGATCGGAATCTCCGACCGGCTCGTTCGCCCGGTAACAGGCACCACGCCGGCATCCACCGTGGCGAGCGATGAATGATTCCGTGTTATCGCGCAGTTGGTTCGGACGACTGGTCTTTGGCCTCTGTGCGTTGCTGGTCCTCTTTGTCAGCCTGGTGCCGCTGGGATTCACCCCGCGCTTCACGCCGCGCCCGGACTGGCTGTTCGCGCTGACTTTCGCGATCCTGCTTCGGCGACCTGAATTCGTGCCGGTCTGGCTGGTTGGCGGGGTGTTCCTTCTGGCCGATTTCCTGTTGCTGCGCCCGCCCGGACTGTGGACGGCGCTGGTCATTCTGACTTGCGAATTCGCGCGGACACAGGAATATCGGCTGCGCGATCTGGGCTATGCGATGGAATGGGCGTTCGTGGCCGTGATCCTGTTTCTGGCGCTGGTCACGCATCGGTCGGTGCTGACGCTTGCGCTGGTGCCGCGCGCGCCCTTTGACGAGATCATGCTGCACTATCTTGTGACAATGCTGGCCTATCCGGTCGTGGTATTTTTCTGCTATTTCATCTTGCGTATTCGCAAATTCACACCCGACGAGGCGACCCGGTTGGGACGAAGGCTATGAGTCTCAGAAACCGAGAAAACGGCAAACGCGACGACCGCCTGACCCGGCGCGGGCTGATCCTCTTTGGCGGACAGGCCGCGTTTGCCGGGGTTCTGGGCCTGCGGTTGCGGTATCTTCAGGTCAATCAGGCCGACCAGTTCCGGCTGCTGGCCGAGGAAAACCGGATCAACATCCAGCTCCTGCCCCCGGCGCGCGGGCTGATCTTCGACCGCAACGGCGTGCCGATTGCCGAAAACAGCCAGAACTACCGGGTGGTGATCGTGCGCGAACAGGCCGGCGACGTCAAAGCGGTTCTTGACGCGCTGTCCGGGATCATTCCCATCGGCGAACAGCAGCGCGCGGCACTCTTGCAGCAGATCACCCGCCATCCGGCCTTTGTACCCGTCACCATCGCCGAGCATCTGAGTTGGGAACAGGTGGCGGCGGTGTCGGCCAACGCCCCGGCGCTACCGGGTATCGCCGCCCAGGTCGGCCTGTCGCGGCATTACCCGCTGGGCCGCGACTTTGCCCATATCGCGGGGTATGTCGGGCCGGTCAGCGACTACGATCTCAGCCGGATCGACGATCAGGATCCCTTGCTGCAAATTCCGAAATTCCAGATCGGCAAGAACGGCGTCGAAAAAAAGATCGAACGCAGCCTGCGCGGATTTTCCGGCACGCGCCGCATCGAGGTCAACGCCGTCGGGCGGGTCATGCGCGAGATTGACCGAAAAGAGGGGCATCCGGGGGCCAATGTTCGTCTGACGGTCGATCAGCACCTGCAAAACTATCTGCTGGCGCGGCTGGACGGCACCAGTGCCTCGGCGGCGGTGATGGACATCAGGAATGGCGAATTGCGCGCCATCGGCTCGGCCCCCGGATTTGATCCGAACAAGTTCGTGCGGGGAATTTCCGTCGCGGATTACAGCGAACTGACCGAAAACCCTTTCCGCCCGCTGGCCAACAAATCGGTGCAGGGCACCTATCCGCCGGGGTCGACGTTCAAGATGATGGTCGCACTTGCCGCGCTGAAAGCAGGGTTGATCACCACGGACGAGAAAATCACCTGCCCGGGGCACTATGATCTGGGGGATCAGCGGTTTCACTGCTGGAAACGGGGCGGGCACGGGCGCATCGACCTGCATAACAGCCTGAAACAATCCTGCGATGTCTATTATTATGAACTGGCCCAGCGTGTGGGCATTGAGCGGATTTCGGCAATGGCGCGGCAATTCGGGCTAGGCATGCGCCACGACCTGCCGCTGAACGGCATCGCCGCGGGGTTGATGCCGACGAAAGCATGGAAAAACGAAGTGATCGGCGAACCCTGGCGCATTGGCGATACGCTCAACGCCGCCATCGGGCAGGGCTTCGTTCTGGCTTCGCCAATTCAGTTGGCGATCATGGCGGCGCGTCTGGCCAGCGGTCGTGCGGTGGTACCCAAATTGCTGAAATCGATCGATGGCGTGGAAACTTCGGTCGCGCCTGCCCCGCCTCTGGATATATCGCAGGATGCGCTCGACGCCGTACGGGCCGGGATGTTTGCGGTTTCAAACGAACGTGGCGGCACCGCCTATTCCAAACGGATCGCGGCCAAAGAGATGCGCCTGGCCGGCAAGACCGGCACCTCGCAGGTTCGCCGGATCACCAAAGCCGAACGCGCCCGCGGCGTGATCCGCAACGAGGACCTGCCATGGGAGCGGCGCGATCACGCGCTGTTTGTCGCCTACGCGCCGTTTGATGCGCCGCGTTTTGCCGTAAGCGTCATCATCGAACATGGCGGGGGCGGTTCGCGTTTCGCCGCCCCGGTTGCCCGCGATATCCTTCTGGAGGCGCTTTATGACGGCGCGCCACCGCCCGAGGCCTATCCCGCAAGCCAGCGCACCCGCATTCGCAACGAACGCCACAAACTGGACCTGCGGTCGCCACCGGGGGATACCACATGAGCTATCTTGTGCACCGCGTCCATTCCGCGCCGTCCGGATTGTCCAAGGTTCTGGCGTTGAACTGGGCCTTGATCGTGCTGATCATCGCGGTCGCCGCCATCGGGATTCTGATGCTCTATTCGGTAGCCGGAGGCAGTTTCGAACCCTGGGCCGCAGCGCAGGCCAAGCGTTTTGCTGTCGGTTTCGTGCTGATGCTGATCGTCGGGTTCATTCCGCTTTTTTTCTGGCGAAATATCGCGGGGCTGGTCTATACGATTGCGCTGTTCCTGCTGATCGGGGTCGAGTTTTTCGGCGACACCGGCATGGGCGCGCAGCGCTGGATCGATCTGGGGTTCCTGCGGCTTCAGCCGTCGGAATTGATGAAAATTGCACTGGTGATGGTTCTGGCGGCCTATTACGACTGGATCGAGCAACCGAAGGTCTCGCGCCCGGTGTGGGTGCTGGTGCCGCTGCTGTTGATTGCGGTGCCGATGCTGCTGGTGCTGAAACAACCCGATCTTGGCACCGCGTTGTTGCTGGGGCTGGGCGGAACGACGATGATGTTTCTGGCGGGCGTGAGTTGGCTTTATTTCGCCGCTGCCGGAATTTCGCTGGGTGGTCTGATCACGGCGGTCATCCTGTCGCGTGGAACGACCTGGCAGATCCTGAAGGATTACCAGTACCGGCGCATCGACACGTTTCTGGACCCCGCCTCGGACCCGCTGGGCGCCGGATACCATATCACGCAATCAAAGATCGCGCTGGGTTCCGGCGGTTGGGACGGGCGCGGTTTCATGCAGGGAACGCAAAGCCGTCTGAATTTCCTGCCAGAAAAGCAGACCGATTTCATTTTCACGACGCTGGCGGAAGAGCTGGGTTTTGTCGGCGGCGTTTCGCTGTTGCTGCTCTATGTCCTGATCGTGCTGTTTTGCGTCGTCTCGGGATTTGGCAATCGCGACCGGTTCGGGGCGCTGTTGACACTGGGGATCGCGACGACGTTTTTCCTGTTCTTTGCAGTCAACATGTCGATGGTCATGGGCATGGCGCCGGTGGTCGGTGTGCCGCTGCCGCTGGTCTCTTATGGCGGCACCGCGATGCTGGTGCTTCTGATCGGTTTCGGACTGGTGCAAAGCGCTCATATTCACCGCCCCCGGTAAGGAATCCCCGGCGACCCGATCGCAGAGGCCGAACGGACCCTGCGCGCATTACCCGAGAGTTCATCCGGTATTTCCGTTAAATATTATGGTGTTACGGCGAAATCTGTTGGTCTAGCCGTCTAGACGGCCAGACGGTTAAATGGCTGGACGGTTAAACGGCTGGACAGCCAGACGGCCAGACAGCCAGACGGCTGGTTGGTTGGCCCAATGGCCCCGACGCCGCGACTGTTTCGGCCTTTGCCCCACGGGCTTTTCCTGCGAATGTCGGATTTCCACCAACGCGCCGAGGTTTCCAATGACCGCCAACGTCCTCTTTGCCGCCGATCCGGACAATTGGCCGGTCTATCGCCATGCGTTGCAAAACGCCTTTGCCAGGGCCGGCATCGCGGCAGACCTGCGCGACGATTTCCAACAGCCCGAAACCGTGGACTACATCATTTATGACCCAAAATCGGCGCTACGGGATTTCACGCCCTATACCAACCTCAAGGCGGTGCTCAGCCTGTGGGCCGGTGTTGAATCCTTTCAGCATAATCCCACGCTCAACGTGCCGCTGGCGCGGATGGTCGACAGCGGATTGCGCGAGGGCATGTCCGATTGGGTTCTGGGCCATGTTCTGCGGCACCATCTGGGCATGGACAAACACATCCACGGACAGGACGGGGTCTGGCGATGGAAAGAATCTCCGCCCCTTGCGCGTGACCGCACCGTCGGCATTCTGGGCCTTGGCATGCTTGGGCTGGCCGTGGCGCGAAACCTGTCGGCCATCGGTTTCAACGTCTGCGGCTGGAGCCGCGCGCCGAAAACGGTGGCAGGTCTGGATTGCCATGCCGGAAACGAGGGGTTGCGCCGCGTGCTGGCGCAGTCGGAAATCCTGGTGCTGCTGTTGCCGGCGACGACGGCGACCGAGAATATCGTGAACGACGAGTCGCTGGCGGCCCTGCCCAGGGGTGCCGTGATCCTGAACCCGGGGCGCGGCACCCTGATCGACGATGCCGCGCTGATCGCCGCGCTCGACCGGGGTCATATCGCGCATGCAACACTTGATGTCTTCCGCACCGAACCTTTGCCGGCCACGCACGCCTACTGGGCCCATCCGCAGGTCACGGTCACCCCGCATATCGCGGCCGATACTAGGCCGGAATCCGCCGCGGGGACCATCGCCGAAAATATCCGGCGCGGGCAGGCGGACGAGCCGTTTCTGTATCTGGTGGATCGCGAACACGGGTATTGAAGCGGGGGCACGCTACGCCCGAAGGCAGCGGCACGGATCGGCACCGCCGGCATTGCCCTTCGGCAGGCAAAGGGCCTGCGGAGGCAAGGCGTTTTCAGAGATTTTGGCAGTCCCTAGGGGAATCGAACCCCTCTTTCCAGGTTGAAAACCTGGCGTCCTAACCGATAGACGAAGGGACCGCGCAGTTTGTGGAGCGCCTTTTAGTCACTGCCGGGAAACCGCGCAAGAGCGAAGTTCGGCAAACCGGCGGCCTCAGCCTTGTGAAATCGCCGCGTCTTCGAGCCGCAGCTTGGGTTTCATCCGCCCGCCCCAGCGGTCGATCTCCAGCCTTCCGGCTACGTGAAATATCGCGCCGTCGTGCTGGGACAACAATGGCCCAAGCGCAGTATCGAAGGCGCGAAAGGCGATGGCGTCGATGCGCCCGCCCACGGCGTCCGCCAGGGCAAGCCGCAAGTGGTTTTCACCCGCGCGTTTGGCAAACGTGACGCGCACGCTTGGCAGGGCAAACCGGGGCGCGGGCGCACCGGCGCCAAATGGCCCCGCATGCGCCAGTTCGCCGATCAGATCGACGCTGGCCGCACGTACCGCCAGCGCGCCATCCAGCCTCAGATCGGCGGCACCACCCCGCGCCGCGCCTTGCGCATCCAGCAATTCCGCCAGCCGGGCCATGGCCGGTTCCAGTTGCCCGCGCGAAAGCCCGAGGCCCGCCGCCATCCGGTGCCCGCCGCCGCTTTCCAGCAGCCCTTCGCGCACCAGCCGCGCAATCGCCGAGCCAAGATCGACGCCGCTGATCGAACGGCCTGATCCCTTGCCGGTGTCGCCGTCAAACCCGATCACCACCGCCGGGCGGTTCGCCTTTTCCTTGAGCCGCGCCGCCACGATGCCGACGATGCCCGCGTGCCAGCCTTCGCCCGCCGCCCAGACCAGCGGCGCATCCATGCCGCGTGCTTCGGCCTGTTCCATTGCCTTGAGGCGGACCTGTTCTTCGATTTCGCGCCGTTCGGTGTTGAGCTGGTCCAGTCGCGCGGCCAGTGCCGCCGCCTCTTCCGCGTCGTCGGTTGCCAGCAGCCGCGCGCCAAGGTCGGCCCTGCCGATGCGCCCGCCGGCATTGATGCGCGGGCCAAGCAGAAATCCCAGATGATACGTATCCGGCGGCCCGTCCAGCCGTGCAATGTCGCCGAGCGCGGTCAGGCCCGGACGGCCGCGGCTTGCCAGAACCTTCAGCCCCTGGCGCACAAAGGCGCGGTTCAGCCCGATCAATGGGGCGACATCGGCAACGGTGGCCAGCGCCACCAGATCCAGCAGCGCCATCAGATCGGGCATGGTCGCGCCACTTGCCCGCCGCAGCCGGTTGACCGCCACCAGCAGCAGGAACACCACGCCCGCCGCGCACAGATAGCCCAGATCGCTGGTTTCATCCTGCCGGTTCGGGTTGACCACCGCCAGCGCCGCCGGCAGGGTTTCCCCGCCCAGATGATGATCCAGCACCAGCACATCGGCCTTTGCCGCGGCTGCGATTGCGTCAAAGGCCATCGTGCCGCAATCCACGCAGATGATCAGATCGTGCTTGGCTGCAAGCTCTGCCATCGCCGGGGCATTCGGACCGTACCCCTCGACGATCCGATCGGGGATATAAAGGGTCGCCTGATGCCCGATCTGGCGCAACCAGTCGATCAGCAGCGCCGCCGACGCGCCCCCGTCGACGTCGTAATCCGCGAATATGGCGATTCTGTCGCGGTTTTGTATGGCCGCCATCAGCCGGTCGGCCGCTTTGTCCATGTCCCTCAAACCCGAAGGGTCGGGCATCAGATCGCGCAGCGAGGGTGCCAGAAACGCCGCAGATTGCGCGCCGGGAACCCCCCGCGCCGCCAATATCTGGCAGAGCGCGGGCGGCAGGCCGGTTTCCTGCATCAGCCGTTCGGCCTGTCGGTCCTGTTCGGCATCCGGGCCGGTCCAGCGTCGCCCGGTTGCGGATTGCTCGACCCCGAGAAAAGCGGTCACGGCGAAATCCACGGGTTCCGCGCGCGGGCCGTCATGCCCGCAGGCCGGATGGCGCCGCTTGTGATGTGGGCTCGATTGGCGCGGCCTTCAGACATCCTCGATCCGGATGGCGACCGGTTCTTCCAGCGAGACACCCGTGGCCTGGATACCGCCAAGCGCATGATCCAGTTCCGCCCGCGTGATCTTGTGGGTGACCATCAACACCGGCGCCGCGGTATCATCGTGGCTGTATTGGCGCATCCGGTCGATGGAAACCCCCGCATCCGCCAGTGCCCGCGTTATTTTCGCCAGCGCGCCCGGCGCGTCCTTGAGCGTGAGGCGCAGATAGAACGCCGCCGCCGCCGAGGCCTGCGCCGGCTGGATATCCCGCAATGTTTCCGCCGGTTGCCCAAAGACCGGCAGGCGGAAACCCCGTGCGATATCAACCACATCGCCCAACACCGCCGAGGCCGTCGGCCCCGCACCGGCCCCCGCGCCCCGCAGCACGATCTGCCCGACCGCGTCGCCTTCCAGCACCACCATGTTGGTGGCATTTTCCAGTTGTCCCAGCGGCGAACGTGCCGGCACAAGGCAGGGCTGCATCCGCTGTTCCAGACCGCGCCCGGTCAGTTGCGCAACCCCCAGCAGCTTGATCCGGAACCCCATGTCGCGGGCCTGTTCGATGTCGGTAACGGTCACGCGCTGGATGCCTTCCAGTTCCACACCGGCGAAATTGACCTTGGTGCCGAACGCGATGGCCGACAGCAGCGCCAGTTTGTGACCCGCGTCGATACCGCCAACATCGAGATTGGGGTCGGCTTCCAGATATCCCAGCTTTGCGGCCTCTTCAAACAGCGCGTCATAGGCAAGACCCTCGTTTTCCATCCGGGTCAGGATGTAATTGCAGGTGCCGTTCATCACCCCCATCACGCGGGTGATCCTGTTGCCCGCCAACCCCTCGGTCAGGGCCTTGACCACGGGTATGCCGCCCGCGACCGCTGCCTCAAAGCGCAGGGCGACACGCGCCTTTTCCGCAGCCACGGCCATAGGCTGACCGTGCATTGCCAGCATCGCCTTGTTGGCGGTCACCACGGATTTCCCCGCTGCGATGGCCGCTTCGACCGAGGCTTTTGCCGGGCCGTCCTCGCCCCCCATCAGTTCGACGAAAACATCGATATCCTTGCGCTGCGCCAACGCGACCGGGTCGTCCTCCCAGGCGAAACCGGACAGGTCGACGCCTCGGTCCCGGTGGCGGCTTCGCGCGGATATTGCGGAAATTTCGACCCGCCGCCCTGCCCGCGCCGCCAACAGGTCGGCCTGGGCGGCCACGCCCCGGACCACGCCGATGCCGACGGTTCCGAGACCGGCCAATCCAAGGCGCAGGGGTTTGGGCATTTGGCGGCTCCGTCGGAATTGGCTCGGAATGTCAGGGGGTTCTGTTAGCGGGAATTCACCGCCATAGCAACGCTACGAGCCGGTCTGATCCGACGGATTCAAAAGGCTCAGCCGGTCATAGGCGTCCAGCACCGGTTGCCGCAGCAGTTGCGCACGGCGACGCAGCCGGTTGGCACGGGCTTCCAGCGAAAGGATTTCGTTGCTTGCCGCACCTGTCCGGACCGGCCCGGACGCCAGGATCTGTTCGACCGGCAGGAAACCGGGCCAGGGCGCGTTCAACGCTTCGGCGCTGGTGGTCGCGGCGCGGAATTCGGGCGCAGAGGCGCAGCCACCCAGAAACAGGGCGGTGACACAGCAACTGGCGATAGAACGAACAAGCGTCATCGGCAGGGTCTTTCTGGCGTTCCCCGGCCAGCAGACGGCCGGTGCGGCAGCATAGAACAGGTGAATGCCACTTGCCAAGTCGTTGGAAGAAAATATTTATCGCCGGGGTGGGAATTGAACAGACGTTCAGTTAATCTGTTTTCGAAGGAGCATTCATGGCCCGCAAGACCGGATCGCATTCCGAAATCACCGGCCCCAAAATCAGGGCAGCCGCGCTGAAGCTGTTTGCGCAACACGGATATGCGGCGGTTTCGATGCGCCGGATCGCGCAAGAGGTCGGGGTGCAGGCAGGGGCGTTGTACCTCTATACACCCGACAAGCAATCACTGTTGTTCGAGTTGATGCAGACGCATCTGCACGAGCTTCTGGCGGCATGGAATTCACGGGTCGCGGAAAATTCGCCGACCGATCAGCTTCGCGCGTTCACGCGGTTTCACATTCTGTTCCATCTCGACCGTGCGGATGCGGTTTTTGTGGCGTATATGGAATTGCGCAATCTCGCGCCGCCGAATTTCGCCAGAATAGAAGCGCTGCGCGGGCAATACGAGGCCGTGCTGGAAAACATTCTCAAACACGGTCAGGCCAGCGGTGAATTTGCCGTGCCCGATACCAAACTGGCGACGCTGGCCCTGATTGCGATGCTGACCGGCGTGAATATCTGGTTCCGCCAAAGCGGCCGGCTCAGTCGCGAGCGTGTCCTTCAGACATATTGGAACATGGTGCGCAAATCGGTGGGCGCCTGACGCAGGCGTATTGCGCGTGCCCCGTAAAAGCCTGCCACACCGCGTGACCGATCATCGGACCGACTGGGTCCGCCCGGCGGACGGGCGCGAGCCGTTCGGCGCAATCATCCGCTGTGGCAATCACTTTCAGGTGTTCGTCGCCGTCACATTCAGCCAGCCGGTTGCTGGTTCGTTTCAGTGATCCCGATGGGGGATCCGTAAACCCCACGCCTTCAGGCGGCATGGCGAACGGGCTTTGCCGAGGGATTGATCGCCGCACCGAGCGAAGTCACCACTGGCATGGCGCGCGGGCAGCGCCCGATCCGGGGCCGGGGCGCAACGCCCGCCCATGGGGTCCTGACGGCGATTTCGTCGCAATCCCCCGCCGGGGCAGGTGTATGCGGCCATTTAACGAGTGGTGGTCGGGCCCGGCCCGGGATTTCATCCCGGACGGAGGATGCCGCCGCCGCGGCACCTGAAACGATGCCTGTCCGGTGATCAGGGCTAGGCGGACCGATCCAAGCCCGCCCCGCGACGAGGCGATCCGGCTTTCAGCCGTAACCGGAAGCCGCCAGCTTTCAGCGGAAGGCGAATTCACAGATCGCGCAACGTCACGCTACGCCGCGCTGACCGACGGGGTTTGCGCGACCCCATGCCACCTTTCCAGCGCCGCCAGTGAAACATAGCCCGAACCGGGTGCCGAGCCCGCCAGCACGGCAAAGGGTGCCGCCGGATGGCCAAGGTCGCTCAGCACCGCGCGGGCCCCGGCAAAGTTCTGATTTCGGCTGTAATATCCCGGCGTCGCGATCACGCTCATGCCCAGGCCGGCCGCCGCAGCCACGCCGGGACCGCTGTCGTCGATGGCCACGATCCCGGCGGACGGCACCCCAAGACGGTGCATGCATTCGCGGTAAGCGGCAATCGCCGATGCGGCCGGCAGATCCGCCGCGCCGATCGCGCAGTCGAGCCGGTCCAGCATTTCCAGCCCGAAACGGTTGAACAGCAGGGTTTCAAATTCCTCCCGCGGTCCGGCGGAAACGACCGCCAGCTTCAGGCGCGATTCGGCGAATTCGCCCATCAGCCGGGCGATTCCGGGGCGCAGGCTGGCGGCACCGGCTTCCAGCAGGTCGAGGTATATCCGTTGCTGGCGCGCGGGCAATCGTTCCAGCACGCCTTCGGATTCCAGTTCGGCGAATCGCGAGGGATAGCGGAGCATCGCGAAAAATTCGACCTCGGCACCGGGCAGGGCGTTGGCGATGATCTGGCCAAACGCCGCGCGGCCCCACACCCAGTCCAGCCCGAACTCGGCAAATGCCTGATTGAACGCCGCGCGTTTGACATCCGCGGTTTCCGCCAGTGTTCCGTCCACATCCAGTATCAGCGCCTGTAACGACATGCCATTCCCCCTTGGGTCAACGAGAATCACATTCTGGCCGCTCAGGGTTAACCGATGGTTACTTCGGCCTGCGTTTCCCGGTGAATGGCGGCGCGGTCATCAACCGGTTTGCGAAGAGGCAGCCGCCTGCGGCGGGACTTCACGGGCAATGTCTGCCAGACGTTGCTCTTCATGCCTGATCACCGTAACCTTTGCGCCATGAGCGAACCTCCGGGCAGACGCTGGCACGACATGGGCGGACAATCCGCCGGATCGGTCGTGCCGCAGGATCATGATTTCGCCCTGTGGGAAAAGCGCGTCGACGCCCTGATGGTGGTGGCGTCGGCAAAGGGCCTGTTCACGGTCGACGGATTGCGCCGCGTGCTCGAAGACATGGGCGAAGCCGCGTTCGAGACCCACAGCTATTACGAACGCTGGATCTTGAGCATCAATCAGAACCTGATCGAGGCCGGTGCCTATACGCTGGCGGAACTGGGTACGCGGATGACGGTGGTCAGGGGCCGGGGCGAGACGTATGGCGAATGCGCGAGACCGGCGGGGGATCGCGATGGTTGAGCGTGTGCGCGTTGCCAGAATGATGCCGCCGGGCCATGTGCGGACGCCTTCGTATCTGCGCGGCAGGATCGGGCGGATCGAGCGCGACCTCGGGCATTTCGGCAATCCCGAACAGGCGGCCTATCATCTGGAAGCATCCAAAAAGCGTTTGTGCCGGGTGCGGTTCAGCATGAGTGAACTCTGGGGTGATGCCGCGGAAAACCCTAGCGACACGCTGGATGCCGAAATCTTCGCCCACTGGCTGGAAAGTGCACCGGACTGACATGCCTCACGATGCCCCCGAACACAGCCACACCGGCATCTCGCCGTCCGGCCACCCTTACCGCGCCGATCAGGACGCGCCGCTGTCCTATTTTCAGAACATGGAAATCGCGATGCGCGAATTGCTGAGCGAAAAGGGCATCGCCACCGAGGCTGAAATCAACGCCGAGATCGACCGCATGGACAGCCGCTCGCCCGCTGACGGCGCCCGTCTGGTGGCGCGTTTCTGGGTCGATCCCGCCTTTCGCGAACGGGTTCGCGCCGATGCATCGGCGGCCAGCCGCGAGATGGGGTTTGATATCGGGGCACTGCGCCTGATCGCGGTCGAAAACACCGAAAACGTGCACAACGTGATCGTCTGCACATTGTGTTCGTGTTACCCGCGCAATCTTCTGGGATTTCCGCCCGACTGGTACAAGCAACGCGCGTATCGGTCGCGCGTAGTGAAAACGCCGCGTTCGGTCCTGCGGGAATTCGGTCTGGATTTGCCGGGCGATGTGCAGGTGCGGGTCCACGACAGCACGGCGGACATGCGCTATATCGTGATCCCGGCACGCCCGACGGGCACGGCCGATCTGAACGAAACGGCGCTGGCCGCGTTGGTAACGCGCGATTCCATGATCGGCGTTGCCCGCGCGCAATCACCCGCATGAACCCGGCGGCGCAATCTGGCCGGCTGTCGTCAGCGGCATCGCGGCGGGCGTGATCGATTGATGGCGAAGTTTCCCGGACAAAGTGTGATCACGGAGTTTCTGGTGGATATTCCGGTGCGGCTTTTCTTTGGGGTTTTCAACCTGTTGCCACATCGGATCGCGCTTGCGCTTGCCGGTTGGATCACGAAATATCTGCTGGCCCCGCCCTTTGGTGTCAACCGGCGCATTCGCGAGAACCTGACCCGCGTCTGGCCGGATATGAAACCCGCCGATCAAACGCGATTGTGCCGTGAAATCAGCGACAATTCGGCCCGCCTGATGCTGGAGACGTTTCTGCCCCAACGCTTTGTCGCGCGCGCGCGCGAGGCTGCGCTGCTTGGGCCGGGCTGCGAAATCCTGCTTGAAGCACTGGCGGCGGAAAAACCTGTCATTCTGGTATCTGGCCATTTCGGCAATTTTCAGGCAGTGCGGGTCGCGTTGGCGGATCGGGGTTATGCCAGCGCCGGAATTTATCGCCCGATGAACAACCGGTTTACCAACGCGCGTTATGTTCGCAAGCTTGACCGGATCGCGGCCCCGAATTTCTCACGCGGGATCAGCGGCACCAAGGCGTTGCTGGGGCATCTGCGCAAGGGCGGCATGATCGCGCTTCTGAACGATCAGGCGGCGGCCGAGGGGCGGGCGCTTTCATTTTTCGGCCATCCGGCGCTGACCATGACTTCGGCCGCTGAATTCGCGCGAAAATACCAGGCGCTGCTTTTTCCCTGTTACGGCGTTCGCCTGCAAGACGGCGCAAGTTTCCGGGTCGAGGTCGAAAGACCGATTTCCGGGGACGATCCGGTGGCGATGACCCAGGCGCTGAACGATTCGCTGGAGTCGGTCGTGCGTCGATATCCAGGACAATGGTTTTGGGTGCACCGGCGCTGGAAAACCTGGGGCTAGAACCACGGCGTCTGCGTCCGTCTTTGTGGTCGGGTCGGGCATTCGCCGGAGGATCACCGGATCGAGCGGCCTGATTTCACCGGCGCGCGTTGGTTGCAGCAGCGCATGCGCCTCGTGCAATTCGGCGCGCGAAAAAGACCACGGTGACCTGCAGTTTCTACGAGAAAAATCTGCAAAATTGCCCTGTAACACGTTGATATTTCGGTATGATCGAGAAAACTAGTTTACCGGAATACCGGTGGATCGGTAAACTGGTTTACCGGTATACTGGTTTACCGGTATACTGGTTTACCGGTAATCTGGTGGATCGGTAATCTGGTGGACCGGTCATCTGGTGGACCGGTAAACCGGCGTACTGGTGGACCGGTCTTTTGGTGATCCGGTAAACCGGGGATCCGACAGACCGAAAGACCGGTAATCTGGTGGAATGGTCAAGCAACCGACCAACCCACCGATCGTCCTACGGCTCGCTCATCCGCCAGACCGCCCCCAAGCCCCAACGCCAGCCGGCGGGTCGATCAATCCAACCATCGATCGATGCAACGTGGGGCACTCTCTTTGAGGTTGCGGTCCGTGCGGGTCGAACCGCGCACAGGTTGTGATGCCCAGTCCGCGCGCGGGGTATCCGAGGCGCTGCATATTGGGCCAGCCAAAGGGATATGAACCGATCATTTATTGAACCATTCGGGGTACGCGATGGCGAACTGATTTCCGGCAACAACCCAATCCCTGACGTACTGTCCTGGCTTCCCGAAATTCGGATTGTCGGCTGGGTCAACCCGGTCGCCGCGTTATCGGTGGGAAAACCGCCACGGGTTTAGGCGGTCCTGCGGATCACTCGGTTCAGGCGCTCGACGGCGCTGGTGGTGTAGATGCTCTTTCGCACCGCTCGCGGGATGACACAGAACCGGATCACCTCCTGCCGGGCCCGCCGCTGGTTTGAGGCGACGAAGGGCATTGGCGGCTTCTTCGTCGTCCACCGCCCGAAAACCCCTGCTCAGGCCCCTGACCACGGCCCTGCGATCCTTCCAGCCACAAAAGCCCGACGAATGACGCACGAAATGGACGATACAGGTTTGGACCGTGCGGTCCGGAAAGGGTGCGTCGATCGCCTTGCAGAAACCCTTGAGGCCGTCTGCGACGGCGATCGGGATGCCCGGCAAACCTCCGGTTCTCAAGGTTGTTCATGGCGCGCAGCCAGGACATCCCCCCTCGTTGATCGCTACCCACAGGCCCCAATCCGCCTTTGAAGGGTGAACCACAGGTGGATCGGTTCGAGCGGAATTTCGACGATTACGAGATAGACAAGATGTCGAGGCCCGGGGCGGATGCGCCGGAGCCGAAGCCGGTCAGGTATGAACCCGCCGGCCCGAATGACCGATCCGTATCGCGTGGCAGGTATCGGCCGCGCATCTGCCGCTCAAGACCAGCCGACTGCGCGGGACCAAGGGCGCAAGCCCGCCGCGCATCATTTGGCCGTCCATTTGCACGGCGATTGGCCGGGGAAGGCACCATCCATTCGGCGCGCTCGGCTTCGCCGGGATAATGTGGCCATCACCCGCGCCCGATCACCGCACCACGGCCCGGCGAGACCCGGCTCTGTGGGCATCAAAGAAAGGATCCGCCGCGATGTCTGACCCTTTCAATCGTGAAGGGCCGGTCTTTGGGGCCGTGCGAAAAAGACGTTTGCCACCCAGATCGTCGCGCGGTGTTTGCACGTTGCCACTGGTTGGACAACACGCCGGAGGGGTCTGCATTTTTTTGCGGGGCTTGCGGATCCCGCGTCACCATCGGCCCAGCATGTCCCGCCATAGCAGTGCGAATTTGCGCCGGAACGGGCTTTCCTCCAATCCGCCCCGCGCCACGGCGCCCGGATCGCGCCGGGCCGTGTGCAGGGTCGATCCTGCCCGCCAACCTGCCAGCAAGGCCGGCAACAGCGCCTTTGGCATGTGCCGTTGCGCCCGGCGCGCCCGGTTCATTTTCCCCAGTGCCAGATCGGCAAGCGCGATGATGCCGCCGGGCGTCGCATCGATCAGCGGTGCACGACCAAGGGCCTGCAAGTCCGGCACCGCCCGAAGCAGCGCGGCGACGCCCGCGCCCCAGGCGAAATCTCGAATATCGGATTCCAGTTCCGGGCTTGCCCCAAGCGACCGCGCCGCCAGCCACATCAGGTGGCCCGAGGTCCGGTCGATATACCGCTCGAACGCGGCAAGATCGCGATGCGGCTCTCTGTACAGATCAAACCGCCGCGCCGTGACCATTTCCGACAGCACGGCATTGTCCAGGCCCGTCTCGCGCACCAGATCCGCCAAGGGGGCCGCAACTTCGTGCGCACGCGGCGGTTGGCCGGTATTCATATCGGCAATGGTATCGGCCCAGAATTGCAACCGCATTTCCGCAATCGTCGCTTCGTTCGCAACCAGCGGCGCACGGGCCAGTTCCAGGTTGAACGCATAGAGCACCAGCAGTCGCGCCCGCAAGCCGGGTGGCGCGGTCATCGCCGACAGGAACCGGTCGGGGTCGCCCCGGCGCACCTTTTCGCCACAGGCCGCAAGGCTCATTCAGCCACAGCCGCGAAGGATTCGGCAAAACTTCGGATCATTGCAAGCGTTTCGCGCGCATCGACAATGTCCAGGTGCGACACGCCCGCCACCAGCCGATAGGTGCCCTTGCCGGTCACGCCCCGCATCAGGGGTTCGTATTTTCCGGCGAAAAAGGCTTCGTCGTCGCCCCCGGCGATCAGCAGAAATTCCGGCAGGGCGGCAATATCGGAAAGATAGTCACCGCGCGGCGCGAACGACGTGTTCAACCGCCAGGAATACGCGTCCGTGATCGTATGGCCCAAGGGACCATCCCGCACGCTCTTCGGAAAGACGAACCGGATCACCACCAGCGAATCGAGCGCGTGGATGCCAACGCTGTTCAGCATCGACAATCCGATGATCCGCCGGGTCAACGGCTGCGCCCAGCCGCCGGAATTGGGCCGCGTGGTGGGGGCGTTGTATTTCAGGAATGGCGCCATCAGGACCGCGCCGTCGATCAGATCGCCATATTTCCCGCCCGCGAACCGCACCACAAGGCCCCCGCCCGAGGAATGGCCGGCCAGAATCACCTTTTGGCCGGGCCTGCGCGTGGCCGCGATCAGATCGGCAATGTCCTCTTCAAGCTGGCCGATGTGATCGATGTCGCCCCGCCTGGCCGGCGCAAACCCGTGCCCGCGAAGGTCAGGCGCGACCACATCGGCAACCGGGCTCAACCCGGTGGCCAGGCGCGTGAATTGTGCCGAATGCCAGCCCGATCCGTGCAGCAATACCAGCAATGGCTTTGCCTTCGTCGGGGCAGGCGCCGCGCGATAGCTCAACGCTCTGCCGTCCCGCGCCCGATAGGTCCGGACCGGGGCCGCGACCGGTGCCGCCGCGCTGATCTGGCGGTCAAAATCCAACCCGCCTTCGGTGCCGATTTCACCCGAGGGCCATTGCGACAAGATCATCCCCAACGCAATTCCCAGGTATATCGTGGCCGCGACCAGCGCTGCGACGCCGATGCGTCGCGCCAGCCTCATGTCGCAACTTTCTGGCCGTCGCGGATCAGTTTCCAGTTGATCGCATCCAACAGCGCCTGAAACGACGCATCGACGATATTGGCGGAAACCCCGACGGTGGACCAGCGCCGCCCCTGCCCGTCCTCTGAATCGATGATCACGCGGGTCACGGCCCCGGTCCCGCCGCTGGTGATGCGCACGCGAAAATCGACCAGTTTCATATCGTCGATACAGGCCTGATAGGGGCCGAGATCCTTGGCCAGCGCACGGCTAAGAGCATTGACCGGGCCGGAATCGCGACCCAGATCGTCAAGGCTTTCGCTGGCCGAAATCATCTTGCGCCCCGCGATCTTGACCACCACCACCGCCTCGGACAGCGTGACGGTCGTCTTGGCGGACTGGCGGCGCTCCACGGACACCCGGTAGCGTTTCACCTCGAAGAATGCCGGCAATTTCCCGAGTTCGGCCCGCGCGACCAGTTCGAAAGACGCCTGCGCACTGTCGTATGCATAGCCCCGGTCCTCGCGGGTTTTGACCTCGTTAAGAATGGTGGCAAGGCGCGGATCGTCTTTTTCGACCGCCAGCCCCGCCTCGGACAGACGCTTGCGCAAATTCGACTGCCCGGCCTGATTGGACATCGGGATCACCCGCGCATTGCCGACAAGATGCGGATCGACATGTTCGTAAGTTGCCGGGTCCTTGACGATGGCACTGGCGTGCAATCCCGCCTTGTGGGCAAACGCCGAAGCGCCGACATAGGGCGCCGCCTTTTGTGGCACACGGTTGAGAATATCGTCCAGCAGCCGGGAAACACGGGTCAGCGCAAGCAGCCCGTCGCGATCGACGCCGATCTCGTATTCCGAGGCATAGGGTTCCTTCAACAGCAACGTCGGAATGAGGCTGACCAGATTGGCGTTGCCGCAGCGTTCGCCCAGACCGTTGAGCGTGCCCTGAATTTGGCGCGCTCCCGCCTCAACCGCCGCCAGCGAATTGGCGACCGCGTGGCCGGTATCGTCGTGGGTGTGGATGCCAAGGTGATCGCCGGGAATGCCGCTGGCGATGACGGCGCGGGTGATGTCGCGCACTTCGTTTGGAAGGGTGCCGCCGTTGGTGTCGCACAGCACCACCCAGCGGGCGAAATTGTCATAAGCTGCGTGCAGGCATTCAAGCGCGTAATCCGGGTTGGCCTTGTAGCCGTCGAAAAAGTGTTCCGCGTCAAACAGCGGCTCGCGGTCAGTTACCGAAAGGTGGTTGAGCGACTGGCCGATATTGTCGACATTTTCCGCAAGCGATATGCCCAGCGCGGTGTTGACGTGAAAGTCGTGCGTCTTGCCGACAAGGCAGACCGCCGGCGTATTCGCGTTCAGGACGGCGGCCAGAACGTCGTCATTGGCCGCCGAGCGTCCGGCGCGTTTGGTCATGCCAAAGGCGGTAAGGGTGGCGGTCTTCAGCTTGGGCGGGGCGTCGAAAAAATCGCTGTCGGTCGGGTTCGCGCCCGGCCAGCCGCCCTCGATGTAATCGACGCCAAGGCGGTCGAGCGCCGCCGCGATGCGGAGCTTGTCGTCGGCGGAAAAATCCACGCCCTGCGTCTGTTGGCCGTCGCGGAGCGTGGTGTCGAAAAGGGAAAGGCGGGTTTTGGTCATGGCGTTGGCTCCACCGCGCCGGGGCCCCCGGCAAAGAGGTCCCGGAGCAGGTCCGGGACGGCGTGGCGCCCATCCCTGACCGGAACGCTTGCGGCCCGGTCAGCGCCCGACCTCCCCCCGGAGGGCGCTTTTGCAACGCTGCGGCAGACTGGGGCTTTCCGGTTTTTGGGATGGTCCGACCTAAGCAAGGGAAGCAAGCGCCCTCCAGGCCGGGCGCTGACCTCGCGGTGGCATGAGTATTTTTGCCAAAAAGAAGCGGTCATTTGAGGGACTCCAGTTTGGCGGGGTCGAAGTCCACAGATAAACGCCAAACGATTCCGGTTTTTGCGATTTCCACTTTTACTCCCGCGTCAACGAGCTTGCCTCTCAATTCGTCCGCGTATTTATAGTCCTGATCCTTTCTCGAAGATTCAATCTCGCCAATCAAGGTCTCAATGGTCGGACCGTAGCTGAGATAAGGTTCGTCGGGCTTGCACCAATCACCCGAAAACCCGAGAGCGAGCAACGTTGGCGCAAGCTCTTGATAATTAAGTGTGTTCTTCAAATCGTGAAGCGCCGCTATCGCTCCGGGCGTGTTCAAATCGTCCGTAAGACACTTCAAAACGGAAGGCGAAATTGCCAATTCTGTGGCCTTCATCAAGTCAGGCGCAAAGCCATAAAATGACGCCAGTTCTTTCTTCGCCTCGTTTAGCGATTCATCAGAGATATTAAATGGCCGGCGATAGTGGGTTTTCAGAAATGCGAACCGGATCACCTCGCCCGGCCAGCCCTGATCCAGCAATTCCCGCACCGAAAAGAAATTGCCCAGGGATTTGGACATCTTCTTACCCTCGACCTGCAACATTTCGTTATGCATCCAGACCTGCGCGAACGCGTCCTCGCCCGCCATACAGCAGCTTTGCGCCTTTTCGTTTTCGTGGTGCGGAAACGCCAGATCCAGCCCGCCGCCGTGGATGTCGAACCTGTCGCCGAACAGATCCCGGCTCATCGCCGAGCATTCGATATGCCAGCCGGGCCGCCCGCGACCCCAGGGGCTGTCCCACCCCGGCAAGGCGTCGTCTGACGGTTTCCACAGCACGAAATCCATCGGATCGCGCTTGTAGGGCGCGACCTCGACCCGGGCGCCCGCGATCATGTCGTCCAGCGAACGCCCGGCAAGCGAGCCATAGCGGGCATAGGAATGCACATCAAACAGCACATGACCCTGTGCGGCGTATGCATGGCCTGCGTCGATCAGTTCCGCGATCATCGCCACCATCTGCGCGATAAATTCCGTCGCCCTCGGGGTGCGGTCGGGCACCAGATTTCCCAGTGCCGACATGTCCTCCTGATACCAGCCGATCGTCTGGTCGGTGATTTCGCGGATCGTCCGCCCGGTGTCTGCGGCCCGCGCGTTGATCTTGTCGTCGACATCGGTGAAGTTTCGCGCATAGGTGACGTGTTCGGCACCATAGACATGCCGCAGCAACCGATAGAGCACATCAAACACGATCACCGGGCGCGCATTGCCGATATGGGCGCGGTCATAGACCGTGGGCCCGCAGACATACATGCGCACATTGTCCGGATCGAGCGGTTCAAACGGCTCTTTGCGCCGGGTTCTGGTGTTGTGCAATCTGATTTCGGTCATGGTTTTCTCGCGCGGGAGTGCCGCGCGGGTCCGTCACTTTGATCAAGGAATAAGAGAACGGCCCGCGTGACGATGTCAGCAGTGAGCAGCGATGCAGCAGATAATGGCCGTCGTTCTCATGGCGCGCGATCATAGGCATCTGACGCCGCATTGCAACGGGCTTGTGGCGCTATTGCGTTGGCAGGTGGATTTTGAACCGCGACCTGATCTGCGCGTCCAGTGCCGCGTCGAACCGCGCCGCGGAAGGTTTCGCCAGAATTTCCGCCTTGCGCGCCGCAGCGTTCGCCACCAGATCGGGTTTGGCGTTTTCGGCCCATTCCTTGGGCGATGTGCGGTCACCAAGCGTCGGATAAACGTTGTCCTTCTCCATCCGGCTCAAGGTCGCGTCCGTGCCAAGATAATGCCCGGTCCCGCCAAGACAGACTTCGGCCATCTGATCCAGCGCCAGCGTTTCATCGGTGACCTCGATGCCGCGCACGCAGCGCTGCGCCTGTCCCAGCAGGTCATCGGCCAGGATCAGGCTTTCATGGCAGAACCCCAGCAACGACGCATGCATGCCCGCAGCCTCGTACACCATATTCAGCCCCGAAAGACCGGCCATGACCGCCGAGCACATCTGCTCCCATCCGGCCTGCATGTCCGGCAGTTTGGAATCCGCCGCGCCCGCCGCGGCCCCGCCCGGAATGTCGTAGAACTTGTGCATCTGCGCGCAGCCCGCGCTCAGCAATGCCTGCTCGCCAGAACCGACGGTCATCGCCCCGGTGCGAAGGTCAAGACCGAAGGGCCAGGTGCCGAACACCGCCGGCGCGCCGGGTTTCACCGCATTCACGTAGACCAGCCCCGCCAGACATTCGGCCATCGCCTGGGCGATTGCGCCGGCGATGGTGGACGGCGCGGTTGCACCCGCCATGCCCGCCGAAAGCAGCAGCACGGGCATGCCGCCCTCGATGCAGCGCTCCATCACTTCGCAGGCCTCGGTGGCGAATTTCATCGGCGGGACGACAAAGCAATTGGAGTTCGACAGGAACGGGCGCGCGCGCCAGTTTTCCTCGCCCCCGGCGATCATGTGCAGCATTTCCAGCGCGGGCGCGACGAAAGATGGTTCGGTAAAGGACGTGCCGACATGCTTGGTCGTGCCCGAGCAGCAGGCATAGATCGTATTCAGGTCCATTTCGCGGTTATCCGGAATGTCGCGACAGACCATCGGGCGCTGGACGAAGTGGATATTGTTCAGCGTGTTGCAAATTCGCGCGGCGTCGTGCAGATCCTGCACCGTGCTTTCCCGGTATTCGCGGCCCAGCGCGTCAACGAGGTGCACGGCGGCCCCGGCGCTGCCGTAATGCACCTTGTGGCCGGTCAGTTCCAGATCGGTGGCGCCATCGCGGCTCATCAGGGTCACGCTGCGGTTGGCATTGGCCAACGTGTCTTCGACCAGCGCGCGTGGAAAACGCAGGCGACCGTCATCGCCCAGAATACAGCCCGCACCGGTCAGGTGGTCGATCCCGCTTTGGGGCGCATCCGCAAGCCCGATGGTTTCCAGCGCCGACAACGCCGCCTGGTGTATCTGGTGGGTCTGCGCATCGGTCAGCGGTTTATAGGTGCCACCCTCCAGGCCCGCCCGGATCGGGCGGACATCTTCGGCAAGCGGGGCGGCGCGCAACGCCTGACGGGCGGCGCGTCCGCCGGGGCGGCGAGGGGTTGATCGGGTCATTTGGAGGCCTCTGGATGCAGGATCGGAAAACGGCGAAATTCAACCCGATACCGGCCGCCCCCGGGCCGCGCGGCCGCGTTCCGCGCCGATGGTGCGGATCACGATCGCAATTTTCCAGCAAAAATCAGCCATTTCATCCCCTGGGATCGCGTTTCAGTTCGGTGAATTCGGCCTTGGTTTCTTTCCCGTTTGCGCCATTTGCGTCGTTTTCCGCCTTACCGAGCGCCCGATGCACCACCCCCTGCGCCGAAACCGCCGCCAAATGATCCGCCTGATGCGCCGAACGCGGTGTCGACTATCGGCAACGTTTCGTCCCGGCGAAATGATGCATGATGACCGCGCAGGTGCGATCGACACGGGCGTCCCTTTCGGGCGGCGGGTGGCCGTGGTCGTGATATTGCGCGTCTCTTTGACCGCGTGCTGCCCGCATTCCCGGCGCGCGTCGTGGGCGGCGAATCCTGTACATGCCTCTTTCCGGACCACCTGACCGCGGTCACCGCCCCGCCGGACGGCAGTCGAAATGCGTTTCGCCGCCGTTCGGAGTTTTTGGGCCGGATCGACCCGGCATTTGCCGCGTAGGCGCTTGAATTCGATGATTTTCAGGCGGCATTCCGGGCAGTTGGGCGGAATTTGCGCGGAACGACCAGCCCATGGTCAACGGACGGAACCACCAGCACCCGCACGAGGGGCGGCCCCACCGGCACTGGACATCCGTTCATCCCGTCAATCCCGCCGCCAGTTCGCAGGCAACGTCATAGACCATCATGACATCATCGCGTGTGCAGTCAAACTGACCGGCATTCATGCGGATCACGAAACGGCCCTCGTGACGGGTCTGGGTCAGGTAGACGCGGCCATCATCGTTGATTGCGCGCAGCAGGTTTTCGCTCATTGCGTCCGCGTCCCGGCCCGCGGGCGAAAACTGGAAACTGAACAACGCAAGCCGGCTGCGGGTGGTGATCGTGAAATCGGGATGGTCCGCAAATTTCGTCTCAAGCTCCTGCACCCAGGCGACGTGATTTCGGATGCGTTGGCGCAACCCTTCCAACCCATAGGCCCTTAGCAGGAACCACAGTTTCAGGGCCTTGAAGCGGCGGCCCAGCGGGATCGTCCATTCGTTGTAATTGGTGACCTCGTCTTCCCCCAGCGTTTCGAGATAGGCCGGTCGCAGGCCCAGCGTGCGAATCTGAGGCACCGGGTCCGCCAGAAACTGGACCGAGCAATCCGAAAGCGCGCCCAGCCACTTGTAGGGGTTGAAGACGATGCTGTCCGCCGTCTCGGCGCCCTGCCACAACGGGCGGAATTCCGGACAGATCATCGCGGACCCGGCCCAGGCGGCATCGACGTGGCTGTAAAGATCCTCGGCGCGGGCGACTTTCAACACGGCGTCGACCCGGTCCATGGCCCCGATCGACGTACCGCCGACGCAGGCGATCACGCCGGCGGGGCGGAAACCCATGGCGCGATCCTCCGCGATGGCATCCCGCAATGCGTTGATATCCATCGCATAATCGGCGTCCGTCGCGACCCTGACCAGGTTGTTCTGCCCGATCCCCGCCAGCCGCACGGCCTTGTCGACCGACGAATGGGTCTGGGCCGAAGCGTAAATGCGCAGGCGGGCACCGTAAATGCCGTTCTCCAGGCCCTGCCAGTCCAGCGCCCGCTCGCGCATGGTCAGGACCGCCGATAGCGTGGCCGTGGTTGCCGTATCGTGCAGCACGCCTGTGAAATGCGCCGGCAACCCCAGGGCGCCGCGCAGCCAGCGGATGATGACGCCTTCAAGCTCGGTCGCGGCGGGCGAGGTTTGCCACAACATGCATTGGGCCGATAGCGTCGTGACCAATTGCTCTGCCACCATCGCCGGAACCGAGCCGTTGGTCGGGAAATAGGCGAAAAACCGGGGATGCTGCCAATGGGTCATCGCATCGGGGACCAGACGTTCGAAATCCGCGAATATCTCGGCCATGTCCTCGGGGTTTTCGGGTGCGATTTCGGGCAGTTGCGCGGCAAAATCCCCCGGGCGCAGACTGGCGCGCACCGGGCGGTCGCGCAACGTGTCAAGATAGCGCTGCGACCAGTCGGTCGCGCGATTGGCCCAGCGTGAATATTCGTCGTTGTTCATTTTTTCACCGATTTCAGCCGTCCAAGACCGTTTGGCATTGGCTGTGTGCGTTCTTGCGCGGTCATTTCAGGATCCGGTGCGCGAACGCGGCGAGGCGATGCAGGGCCGACGCGAATTCGGCATCCGCCACCGTCATCGCCACGCGCACATGCCCCGCCGCCGCGCGACCGAAACTTTCACCCGGCATCACCGCGATATTCTCGTGTTCAAGCAAGGCCAATGCGAACGCCTCGCCGCTGAGACCGGTGGCACGGATGTCGAGCATCAGGAACATCGCCCCGCCCGAGGGCACCAAGCGGACCGCGTCGGCACCGGAAAGCGCCTCGATTGCCAGCCGTCTTCGGCGTTTGAAATCCGCCGCGACCGTGTTTTCCAGCGCGTTGCCCTGATCCAGCGCGAAAAGGGCGGCATCCTGAATGAACCCGGGCACGCCATAGGTGGTTGTGGTTGAAAGGTCGATCAGACGTTCGATCACGCCCTCGGGCGCAACGATCCAGCCGATGCGCGAACCGGTCATGGCGTGGCTTTTTGAAAACGAGCCGACCACCAGCGTACGTTCGGCCATGCCCGGCTGCGCCCGCGGGCTGTGATGGGTGCCATCCCAAATCTGGGTGTCGTAAACCTCGTCCGAAATCAGCCACAGATCGTGGTCGCGGACCGTCCGGCAGATCGTCGCGACGGTCCGCGGCCCGTAGACCACCCCGGTCGGATTGTTCGGCGTGTTGATCAGCAGCGACCGCGCGGTACCGGCAACGGAGTCAAGTTCGTGCGAGGTCGGCTCGAAATTGTTTTCGGGCCGGGTTTCCACCGGCACCGCATTGGCACCCGCCGCGCGCAACGTTCCGGGGTAGGTGGCATAATAGGGGTCGAGGAAAAGCGCCGTATCGCCCGGGTCGAGCACGGCAACATGCGCCGCGAACAGCGCGGCCTGCCCGCCGGTGGTCACGATGATGTTGTCCGGCCCGGTCTTTGCCCCGGTGCGCTTTGTGACGCGCCGGGCGATGGCCGCGCGCAGGGCTGCCGACCCCGGCACCACCGCGTATCCGGTATTGCCCTTGACCGCGCTTTGATGCATCGCGCGCAGGATGGCGGGATCGGTTTTCCGGTCGTGCTCGCCGATGGTCAGCTCGACAATCTCGGCCCCCGCCGCCTTGAGCGCGCGGGCCTTGTAAAACACATCCCAACCGTCCGACCCGCCTAGGGTGATGTCGCGAATGCGGTGGCTGAGTTGCATGATATTCTCCGGTGGGTGGCGGGCAACGCAACAGGTTTCGCGGCGGTTTGCAAGGATCGGGTGCGGGAAAACGACCCGGATCGGTGTATTTTCAGGGCAAGCGCGCGTCGGCACCGTTGCGGTTCGCGGGGCTGCCACGAAACCGGCGTCGCGGGGGAGCGGGTTTGCCATACTGACACGGAACCACGCTGTGTGGCGCCTCGGATCAGGGGTTGCGCAGCGTCAGCGCGGGCGTGTCGGTGGGCATTGCGCCGCCATTGGCGCAACGCGCGGCACCAAAGTTCAGTGAGGTCGCCAAGCTGGCGCACGGTCGAGCCATGGCACCGATTTCCGGCCGATTGGCACGCAGTCTGGCCGGTATACCGTGGGGCTGGTGTGTTGGCCCGTCGGCGGTGCGTTTCTCTGATTTACAGGACGACTGGTCGACCGGTCTTTTGGTCCGCCGGTCTGCCGGCGCATTGGTTTTGCCGGTCCACCGGTAAACCGGTCTGCCAGGGCATCAGTCTACCGGTTCACCAGACGACCGGATCACCAGATGACCGGTTTACCAGTCCACCAGTCGACCAGTCGACCAGTCGACCAGTTTACCGGTAATCCGGATTTCTAGATCAATAGAAATGTTTACCCATTGTCAGTGGATTGTTAGGATTTTTCGTGATCGCAAATCCAGTCTAACACTCTGAAATCGCGATATGATGCCGTGAAAATCTGGACGTCTCACTTTCCGGTCCACAAAATCGAGGTTGCGACCCCGCCGCCGTTAACCCGACCGCCAAGACGCGATGAAACGATTCAAATCCAGCGTTCCGCCGCTACCGGAAAATTCGGACGCCCGCCCCATGACCCGGGCACAGGCAGCGGGAACGCCGTTGCCGCGCGAATTCACCACAAAAACGCTCTCCGGCCTCTCGTTGTCATCTCTGCAATGCCAAACATTTGCCGCCACCCTCGTACCAACAAACCAGATAGACTGACCTCTTTCGATTTACCGGTTCAGGCTTCTTGGCGGGCCTTATCCCTGACGGCCACAGAGCCGCGCAATCACGGGCCGTGGTGCGGTGAACCGGTGCTACTGACGGCCACTTTGTCCCCGCGTAACCCCAACAGATTTCGCCTTCCCTAGCCAATCGCCGTGCCGTGGGACGGCTCAATGATGCGCGGCGGGCTTGCGCCCTTGATCCCGCGCAATCCGTTGGTCTTGAGCGCCGGATGCGTGGCCGATACCCGCCACAAGATTTGATTCGGATCTTCGGGCCGTCTGCCTTATGCCGCCGGCATCGCCGTTTCCACCAGCGTCGCCCAATACGAACAGCCCGCCGGAATGGCCTCGTCGTCGAAATTGTATTCAGGGTGGTGACACATCGGCGTATCGCCGTTGCCGACCAGGATATAGGCCCCGGGGCGCGCCTGAAGCATATAGGAAAAATCTTCGGCCCCCATGATCGGCGGGGCCTGATCCTGCACCTTGCCGGCCACTTTTTCCGCCACTTTTGCCGCAAAGGCGGTTTCAGCCTCGGAATTCTCCATCACCGGGTAACCACGGTCATAGGTCACCGTGGCGGTGGCGCCGAGCGCCGCAGCCGTGCCGACCGCAACGCGCGACACCGCTGCCTCGGCCATGTCCTGAACATCCTTGTCCATCGTGCGAACCGTTCCGCGCAATTCGACATGTTGCGGGATCACGTTCCAGGCGTCGCTTTCGGTTTGAAACGACGTGACCGAAACCACCAGCGCCTTCAGCGGATCGGCATTGCGCGCAACAATCGATTGCAGCGCAACCACGATCTGCGCGGCCACAAGGGTGGTATCGACGGCCTCGTGCGGTTTTGCGGCGTGGCCGCCCTTGCCCTGCACGTGAATGGTGAAACCGTCGGCGGCGGCAAAAAACGCACCCTTCCGGATCGCGAATTCGCCAACCGGATAACCCGGCATGTTGTGCATCCCGTAAACCTGCTGGATGCCGAAATCGTCCATCATGCCGTCTTCGACCATCTCCAGCCCGCCCGCACCGCCTTCTTCGGCGGGCTGAAAGATCACCACCGCCGTACCGTCGAAATTCCGGGTTTCCGCCAGATATTTCGCCGCCCCCAGCAGCATCGCGGTATGACCGTCGTGGCCGCAGGCATGCATTTTGCCTTCGGTTTTCGATTTGTAATCCAGCCCCGTCGCCTCGAATATCGGCAGCGCATCCATGTCGGCGCGCAGGCCGATCACCTTGCCGGAATGGTCGGTTTTGCCCTTGATCACGCCGACAACCCCGGTGCGGCCGATTCCGGTTTTCACCTGATCACAGCCGAATTCCCCCAGCTTTTCCGCCACGATGCCGGATGTGCGCACCGTGTCATACAGCAGTTCCGGGTTTTCATGCAGATCGCGCCGCCAGGCAGTGATTTCGGCGTGAAGATCGGCAAATCGATTGATATGGGGCATGTCGCGCACTCCTTTTTGTCGGTGGCACTGGCGAATTTGTGCCCAAGCCCGGGGAAGGTCAAGCCTGCGTTGTTCGCCGGCCACCGGACGCCGCCGCAAATGCTGACCGTTCGGAAAATCTTTGTTGCCGCACGCCGCCTTTCGTGGTTACTCTGACCGTCACAACACAACTGCGGCGGATATTTCTGCACTTATTCGTAACGCAGGGGGATGGACTGGGGAGATTCCATATGCCCGACGGGGCTGCCCCGATACTGGACGTATCGGACCTGAAAACCGTCTTTACGACCCGGAGCGGCGAGGTTCACGCCGTCAATTCCGTGAGCTTCGATCTGGCGCCGGGCGAATTGCTGGGCGTCGTCGGCGAAAGCGGCTCGGGCAAATCCGTCACCATGATGTCCCTGATCGGGCTGTTGCCCCAACCACCCGCCGAAATCCGTCAGGGCGCGGTGATGTTTCAGGGCCGTGACATTCTGCAAATGAGCGCCGACGAATTGCGCGACATCCGCGGCAGCCGCATCGGGTTCGTGTTCCAGGACCCGATGACCTCGCTCAACCCGGTTTTCACCGTCGGCTTTCAGATCATGGAACCCCTGCGCAAGCATATGGGAATGAACCGCCGGCAGGCACAGGCGCGCGCCATCGAACTGCTGGACCTCGTCGGCATTCCCGATGCCGGGCCGCGACTGGGCAATTACCCGCACCAGTTTTCCGGCGGGATGCGCCAGCGTGTCATGATCGCCATCGCGCTGGCCTGCGATCCGCAGGTGCTGATCGCGGACGAACCGACGACCGCGCTGGACGTGACCATTCAGGCCCAGATCCTCGAACTGGTGCGCGAATTGCGCCAGAAGCTGGGCATGGCCATCGTCTGGATCACCCACGATCTGGGCGTGATCGCCGGTATCGCCGACCGTGTGATGGTGATGTATGGCGGTCAGATCGTCGAACAGGCCCCGGTCCGGGAATTGTTCGCCAACCCGCAACATCCCTATACCCGCGCCCTGCTGGAAACCCTGCCAACGGTGACCGGCGACCGGGCCGAGCGGTTGCGCACCATCGAGGGCCAGCCCCCCGCTCTGCGCCACCACCCCGCGGCCTGCCCGTTCCGCGCCCGTTGCCGACATGCGATGGATATCTGCCACCAGCAGAACCCAACGATCGTGTCGGGTCCCGACAAACACGATGTCGCCTGTTTCTGGGACCCCGAAACCAAAGGCGCGCGCCATGCTTGATGATACCCGGGTGCCCGTCCTGAGGGTCGAAAACCTGAAAATGTACTTTCCGATCTACAAAGGCGTTCTGCGGCGCCGGGTGGGGGAGGTGAAGGCGGTCGACGATGTGTCTTTCGACATTTTTCAGGGCGAGACCCTTGGGCTGGTCGGCGAAAGCGGCTGCGGCAAATCTTCGGCCGGGCGGGCAATTTTGCGGCTCTACGAAGTCACGGGCGGTTCGATCCAGCTTCACGGGCAGGAAATATCGGATATCGACGGGGATTCCCTGCGCAGGCTGCGCCCCGAAATGCAGATGATCTTTCAGGACCCGCAGGCCAGCCTGAATCCGCGCATGACCGTGGCGTCGATCATCGCCGAGCCGCTGGACGAGCACCAGAATCTCGACCGGCATGCCCGCATTGCCCGGGTGTTCGAACTGATGGACGCGGTCGGCCTGGCCCGCGATTTCGCCAACCGGTTTCCGCACGAATTCTCCGGCGGCCAGCGCCAGCGCATCGGCATCGCGCGGGCCCTGGCGCTGAACCCCAAATTCATCGTCTGCGATGAACCGATCGCCGCGCTGGACGTGTCGATTCAGGCGCAGGTGGTCAACCTGCTGGAGGATTTGCAGGACCAATTCGGCCTGACCTATCTGTTCATCAGCCACGATCTTTCGATGGTCCGTCATCTGGCGACCCGGGTCGCGGTCATGTATCTGGGCAAGGTGGTCGAACTCGCCGGGCGCGACCAGTTATATTCGGACCCCAAACACCCCTATACCGAGGCGCTGCTTTCCGCCGTGCCCGAAGCCGACCCGCTGGCGGAGACCGCGCGCAACCGCATCATTCTGGAGGGCGATGTTCCCAGCCCGTCGAACCCGCCGCAGGGGTGCAATTTCTGTACGCGCTGCCCTTCCGTGATGGACGTGTGCAAAACCGTGGCACCGGAGTTCCGACAACTTCAAGACGGCAGGCATGTTGCATGCCATCTGATGGATTTACAATAATGGGTCGGGATCAACCGACCGCAACCGAGGTTCAGACGAGCAAACTCAACAAGGAGAAGAAAATGCGAACGAGATCATTTTTACTGGGTGCAGCCGCCGCCCTGGCGCTGGCCCCCGCGGCCAATGCCGGGCGTGGTGATGACGGCAACGTCAACATCATCTACTGGCAGGCGGTTTCGATCCTGAATCCGTTCCTGTCCGGTGGGACCAAGGATATCGACGCTTCGGCGCTGATCATCGAACCGCTGGCACGTTACGACGAAAACGGTGCCATGGTACCGTGGCTGGTGGACGAAATTCCCACCGTGGCCAACGGCGGTATTTCCGAGGACCTGACCTCGATCACCTGGAAGATCACGCCGGGCATCAAATGGTCGGACGGCACCGCGTTCACGGCGCATGATGCCGTTTTCACCGCGGGATACTGCATGGCGCCCGACGGCGGCTGTGCGCAGCTTTCGCAGTTTGCGGATGTCGCCGATGTCGAAGCGCTGGACGATCTGACCGTCAAGGTGACGTTCTCCAAGCCGAAACCTTTCCCGTACGGTCCGTTTGTCGGTGGCCAAAGCCCGATCATCCAGAAAGCGCAGTTTGAAAACTGCGTGGGTGCCAAGGCGCCGGAATGCACGACCGAAAACTTCGGCCCCATTGGCACCGGTCCGTTCACGGTTTCGGAATTCCGCGCCAATGACGTGGTGACCATGGTTGCCAACGAACATTACCGCGATCCCGCCAAGCCCGCATTTGCAAGCCTGACCTTCAAGGGTGGGGGTGATGCGGCTGCGGCGGCCCGCGCGGTTCTGGAAACCGGCGAGTTCGACTATGCGTGGAACCTCCAGATCGATCCGGCGATTTTGGCGCAGATGGCGAGTGCCGGCAAAGGCCAGGTGGTTTCAGCGTTTGGCACCTCGGTCGAACGGATCATGGTCAACCTGACCAATCCGGATTCGGCCCTTGGCGACAAGCGTTCGACCGTCGAAGGCGGGCCGCACCCGTTCCTGACGGATGCAAAAGTGCGCGAGGCGCTGAGCCTGGCAATCAACCGTGACACGCTGGCCGAAGTCGGCTACGGCGAAGCTGGCAAAGCGACGTGTAACGTTCTGCCGGCACCGGCGATCTACAATTCGACCGCCAACGATTCCTGTCTCGTTCAGGATATCGCCAAAGCCAACGCGATCCTCGATGCCGCTGGTTGGGCACACGGTTCGGACGGCATTCGCGTCAAGGACGGCGTGCGCCTTTCGATCCTCTACCAGACCTCGACCAATGCCGTCCGTCAGGACACGCAAGCGCTGGTCAAACAGTGGTGGAGCGAAATCGGTGTGGAAACCGAGCTTAAAAACATCGACGCCGCGGTCTTCTTCGGTGGCGATCAATCCAGCCCGGATACCTATCAGAAATTGTTCAGCGACATCGAGATGTACACGAACAACTTCAACGGCACCGACCCCGAGGCCTATATGGGCGGCTGGGTATGTTCGGAAATCCCGAACCCGGGCAACAACTGGCTTGGCAACAACATGCCGCGCTATTGCGATCCGGCTTATGACGCCCTGGCCGCCGAGATGGGCAGCACCGCGGACATCAACGAACGTGCGCGCCTTGCCAAGGCGATGAACGACATGCTGATGCAGGCCGGTGCGATGATCCCGCTGGTTCACCGTGGCTCGGTTTCGGCGCATGCCAATTCGCTGGCCGGTGTTCGCATGAACGTCTGGGACAGCGAGACATGGAACGCGGCGGACTGGTCGCGCAACTGATCCCTGAAACGGCGGTGCCCCGGGACGACCCCGGGGCACCGTGCATCCGTAGGTCGGACAATTGTCCGACCTACCCATCAACCGGCGAGATCGCCGAACAAAGGCACGAGAGATGCTGAACTATACGATCCGTCGGTTGATGTTCACCATTCCGACGCTCTTGTTCATCAGCCTGATCATCTTCCTGTTGCTGGACCTTGCGCCCAACGACCCGACGGGCAATCTGCCGCTGACCATTCCGCCCGAGGTCCGCGAAAAGATCCGCCTGTCGCTGGGGCTGGGGGAACCGATCCACATCCGCTATTTCAAATGGCTGGTACAGTTCTTTGTCAACGAGCCGCTGAACGTGATCGAGCAATGGTTCAACGTCACGATCGGCGACGGCGAGCGCCTGCGCGTCCAGAGCTGGGCCACACGCTCGCCCGTGGTCGACCTGATCGTCGAGCGTATGCCTCAGACCCTGTGGGTCGTGGGCATGTCTTATGTTGTCGGCATCCTGATCGCGGTGCCCATCGGGGTCTATTCCGCCTATCGCCAGTATAGCTGGTTCGATCAGGCGGGCACTTTCGTTTCGATGGTCGGATTTTCGGTGCCGACTTTTTTCACCGGCGTTTTGCTGATCGTGGTTTTCTCGGTCATGATCCCCAGCGACAGTTTCTTCTGGTTCCCCTCGATCTACGACACGACGCACAAGGTGACGGATCTCGCGAGTTTCGGGTATCAGGTGCGCCAGATGGCGATGCCGGTATTTGTGCTGGCGCTGTTCAATGCTGCCCAGATCAGCCGGTTCATGCGCGCAAGCATGTTGGATAACCTCAATCAGGATTACGTGCGCACCGCCCGCGCGAAAGGCATGACCGAGCAGATCGTGGTGCTGGTGCATGTTCTGAGAAATTCCCTGATCCCCGTGGTGACCGTGATCGCGCTGGGCATCCCGCAGGTTTTCGGCGGCGCCATCATCACCGAGCAGGTGTTCAAGGTGAACGGCCTTGGCCAGTTGCTGATCATCGGCATTCAAGGTGCCGACATTCCGCTGGTGCAGACCCTGACCTTCATTTTCGCGGTGCTGATCGTGCTGTTCAACCTGATTGCCGATATCCTGTACGGCATTCTGGACCCGAGGATCCGCTATGACTGACACCACATTCGACATCACCCCGCAACGTTCGCAATGGGCGGACGTATGGGACCAGTTCAAGACCCACAAGGGTGCGGTGGCCGGCATGGCGTTTTTCGTGGTGGTCTGCCTGATGGTGGCGTTCGGGCCCAGCCTGTGGTCGATCGACCCGAATTACATCGACATTCGCGTCAAGAACCAGGGGCCCAGTCTGGCCCACCCGATGGGCACCGACCAGTTGGGGCGCGATGCGTTTGCGCAGGTGCTGTCGGGCGGGCGCGTCAGCCTGGGGGTCGGGATCGTGGCAATGTTGCTGTCGTTGTTTCTGGGCACGTTTGTCGGCGTGGTGGCCGGGTATTTCAAGCGGCTCGACGGCATTCTGATGCGATTCACCGATCTGTTTCTGGCGCTGCCACTGCTGCCGCTGCTGCTGGTGATGATCATGCTGTTCCGCGACACTCTGCGCGCGGCTTTTGGCCCGGAAACCGGGATTTTCATCCTGATCGTCTTTGCCATCGGCATCACGAGCTGGATGAACACCGCGCGGATCGTGCGCGGCGATGTGCTGGCACTGAAGGAACAGGAATTCGTGCTGGCCGCGAAATCGATCGGCACCCCGCCCCTGCGGATGATCCTGCGGCATATCCTGCCAAATGTGATGTCGCCGATCATGGTATCGGCAACGCTTGGCATCGCCAACGCGATCATCACCGAAAGCGCCCTGTCGTTTCTGGGCCTCGGCTTTCCGTCGGATTTTCCGACATGGGGGCGGCTGTTGTTTGATTCGACCAATTTCATGACCCTGAGCCCGGAACGGGTGATCTGGCCCGGACTGGCGATCTCGTTGACGGTGCTTAGCGTGAATTACATGGGCGACGGATTGCGCGACGCGCTGGACCCCCGCATCCGGGGCCGCTGATCCGGCAGCGCTGAATGTCACCCTCGTGCGAAATTGGCCGCCGACCAAGCCGGCCCAGTCACCCGATTCCAAAGTTCGCTTCGTGAATGTCCCTTGCCCCCCGGAATGCCTGCAATCCGGTTCGCGACGGACCCGCCCCCCCAAGGGCGGGCGCAAACCTCGTGTTTTGCCTGAGTCCGAGTTGCTGGTGGATCGAACGCGCCATCTGAGTCCCACGGCTAACGCCATACATTTCGCCGGGGCAACTCAAATGTCGTGATCCCACCAACAGAGCCCGGGACTGGCCGTTCTCCATTGAACGGTTCAGGCTTCGCGGCGAGCGTTGGCGTTGACGCCCACACAGCCGGGCAGCGCCGGGGTGCGGTGCCGCGAGTGGGCGCAATTTACGGTCACGTTATCTCGGCAAAACCTGTCCGACCCAAATTGGTTGCGCCTTCCCCGGCCCGTCGCCGTGCCGGGGGGCGGCCCAATGATGCGCGGCCGGCTTGCGCCGTTGGTCCCGCGCATTCCGCTGGTCTTGAGCGCCGGATCCAAGGCAGAAACCCCCCGCGCGATATGGTTCGCTCCTTCGGGCCAGCAGTTTGAAAACGATACCCGCAGTTCTGGCCATCTGGACATGCAGAGAACGTTTCGCCCAACGTTGGCGCTGCGGCAGGGGCCAGGCATCGCGCGACCTATGGGCAAGGTTGCGGGCGGTTCATCCGGTCACCCGCGTCCGGATTGCAACGGCCCCGCCAAGGTACCCCAACGCCCCTGCGCGCCGCGAACGCGGCCAACGCCCATCAACTCGGGGTGTGTTCAGCCGACCGCAATGCGCGGACGTCCCGAGGCTACGACCGACAATTCAGCCTCGACAAAAACCTCTTTTCCCTCAACTTCGCTGCGCCGGACCTCGCGCGAGACCTGCACCCGCACATCTTCGGCCCCGGCGGCCCGGGCATCGCTTGTGGCGCGGGCGGTCAGATCCTTTTCCAGCATCGCGAACGCCGCGGCCTCGGTTCCGGTATCTTCGGGTCCGGTTGGCAGATGCACGCGGAACCGCCCCTCGGACGGCACCGTGATCGTGCCGCGCGTCCGGATCGCGACCTGCCCGACCACCGCGCCCAGCGCATTCGCAACATTCGCATGTTCCGGCAGGATCATTTCGGTTTTCAGGCGCGCGCCGACCGCCGGGTAATGCGCGCGGGCCGAGGCCCCCAGCCCGACCACCGGCAGGTTCAGCGCCGCGTCAAGTGAAAGCAGACCGCGATGATGATCAAGCCCCGCCGCCATCAGAACATGCCGCGCCAGCGCCTCGGGGTCGACGCCGTTCCAGCCGTGATCATCTTCGCCAAGTGCCGTGACCAGCAGCGCCTCGACCGTTTGCGCAACCAGTTGATCCAGGATCATCCGCGCCATTTCCGACGCGCTGTCGGCCAGCCGTTCGCCATTGCCGGTGCGTTGGCGCGACAGCAGTCGCAGCGCTTTTTCGGCGGCGCCAGCATCCCACCCCGATTGCCGCCCCAGAACATGGGCCGCATCGCTGGGCGTGACGCCGCACAGCATCACCAGCCCGCGTGCGCGCAACCGCTCCATCGCCGAAAGCTCCATGCGGGTCGTGGCGATGCGGCCAAGCTCGTGCGCGTCCCCCTCCATTCGGTCCCAGACCCGGCTTTCGCGCGGGTCGAGCCCCGTTGCCTGCCAGTCCTGTCCGCGCTGGGCTACGACAAAGCGGCCATCGAATTCACCGGGGCGTTCCGACGCGATCTGCCGGTCCAGCGCTGCATGGATCAATTCGGGCCGGTCCATCGCTACCAACGAGACCGGCAGCATCCGCCGTGGTCCCAGCCACAGACCGCCCCGGATTCCGTCGCGCCCCGGATGCACTTCGCTGTCCCCGCCCAGCCCGGTGGTGCGCATCGAAACCGCCTCGACCATGGTGCGATAGGCACCGACGCGCGCGCCCAGCGGGTCGATCATCGGGCGTCCGTTGCGCAGCACCGCGATGTCCGTGGTCGTGCCGCCGATGTCGCTGACGATCGCGTCCGTCGCGCCGGTCAGCCAGCGCGCGCCCACAATCGACGCCGCCGGACCCGACAGGATGGTTTCAATCGGTTTCAGCCGGGCCATCGCCGCCGAAATCAACGCGCCGTCCCCGCGCACCACCATCAGGGGGGCACCAATGCCCCGATCCAGCAACAACGCCTCGGCGGCACCGATCAGGTGGTCGATCATGCCGATCAGACGGGCGTTCAGAACCGCCGTCATCGCCCGTTTCGGCCCGTTCAGCCGTGCGCTCAGATCGTGCGAGCAACTGACCGGCTTGCCCGTCGCCCGCAATATCAGGTCGCGGGCCCGGATTTCATGGGCCGGATTGCGCGTGGCGAACCGGCTGGCAACGGCGAACCCGGATACCGCCTCGGCCAACGGTTCCAGCGCGGCCAGCAATTCGGCTTCGTCTAGCGCGCAGGTCTCCTGCCCGGCGTGGCCATGCCCGCCCGGGATGCGCAGCACCGGGTCGCCGCGCAAGCTCTGTTCCAGCCCCTGCCGGCGGAGATCGGCATCACTGAACCCGATGGAGACCAGCGCCACCCGTCCGCCCTGACCTTCGACCAGCGCGTTGGTGGCCAGGGTCGTTGACAAGGCCGCCATGCCGATATCGCTGGCACTGGCACCGCTTTCAGCCAACACGGCATCGATGGCCGCCCCGATGCCCAGCGCCAGATCATGTCGCGTCGTCAGGGCCTTGGCCGTCGCCAGCACCCTTGTTTCATCTTCCAGCAATACCGCGTCGGTATAGGTTCCGCCGGTATCGACCCCCAAAAGCACCGCCATGCCCGGCCCTCATGCCAATCTCGTCCGTGCCGAGCTTTAGCGCCTGAATTCGGTGGCGTCAGCCCTCAAAACGACCCTTGCCCGCACGCCGATACCGCTTGCAGGGCCGGTGATCCGGTGGCAAGAGGATTTGCGCTTCTTCAGGAGCCCGCCATGGCAGATCATCCCACCCTTGACCCAGAAAACTGGGCCGACCTTCGTCAGAACGCCCACGAGGCGCTGGACCTCGCACTGGACCATATGGCCGGACGCAGCGGCGCACCGGTCTGGCAGGGGCCGACCCGGCGGGTTCGTGCCGCGTTTACCGACGCTCTGCCCGGCGAGGGCACGGAAATCCGCGCCATTGCCGACCGGATCGCCAGCGATATCCTGCCCCATGATGTCGGCAACACCCATCCGGCCTTTTTTGGCTGGGTCCATGGCAGCGGGACACCCGCGGGACTGGTGCCCGAAATGTTCGGGGCCGCGATGAACGCCAATCTGGGCGGGCGGGATCATGCGGCAAATCTGGTCGAACATCAGGTCATCGGCTGGTGCCGGGAAATGTTCGGCTTTCCGGGCGACGCCGGGGGGTTGATCGTATCGGGAACCTCGGTCGCGACGCTGATCGCGCTGAAGGCGGCCCGCGACAAGGCCGCCGGTCTGCATTTGCGCGACACCGGGTTGAAAAGGCATGATGGCGAATTCGTCGGATATGCCTCGATCGAGGCCCATAGCTGCATCGCCCGCGCTTTTGATATCCTCGGTCTGGGCCGCGACGCGTTGCGGGCCATTCCGGTGGATGCCAATTTTCGCATGGATACCAAAATCTTGCGGGCGATGATCGAGGCGGACCGGGCCGCATCTCGTCACCCGTTCGCGGTAATCGGGTCCGCCGGTACGGTGAATGTCGGCGCGATTGACCCGCTGGCGGAACTGGCGGACATCGCACAGGAAAACGATCTCTGGTTTCACGTCGACGGGGCGTTCGGGGCGTCGGTGGTTCTGAATGCGGCGCTCGCGCCGCTCGTCCGCGGGATCGAGCGCGCGGATTCACTGGCCTTTGATTTTCATAAATGGATGCATGTCAATTACGACGCCGGCTTCGTATTGATGCGCGATGCCGAGGATCAGCGCCGCGCCTTTGCCGAGCGTCCGGACTATCTGTTGGGTGCCGAACGCGGGTTGGCCGCCGGGAACCCCTGGTTTTGCGAATACGGCCCGGAATTGTCCCGGGGTTTTCGCGCGCTCAAGGTCTGGTTTCACCTGCTGCATTTCGGGACGCACCGGATCGGCGCGATGATCGGGCGGAACTGCGAACAGGCGCGCCTTTTGCGCGACCGCGTGGTCGCACATCCGCAACTGGCGCTTTTGGCACCGGTTGGGCTGAACATCACCTGCTTTCGCTTCGATCCCGGCAGAACGAGCGATGCCGACCTCGATGCGCTGAACGCGGAAATCGTGATCCAGTTGCAGGAACGCGGGCTGGCCGCACCTTCAACCACACGGATTGACGGCCGGCTTGCGATTCGCGTGAACCTGACCAACCACCGGACCCGGGATCGCGACCTGGAGGATCTGGTTGAAAATGTATTGTCGATCGGCGGCGAATTGACGGCAGGCGGCTGAATGCATTCAGCCGCGCCCTGCGACTTGGCGCTGCCCGCGCCACCACAGCCACGCATCGCGATAGTCCAGCACCAGCGAGAACGTGTTGATCGCCAGCAACATTTGCAGATAGGTGACAAAAGTTGGCGAAATCTCAGGGCGCGCCGATATCATCCCCGCCATCAGCGCCACCAGCGGTGTCCAGATCAGCACATGTGGCAAGGCCATCGCCTTGGAGAACCCGCGCTCGACCAGCATCAATACCCCGTTAAGCGCCATCGCGCCGATGGCCATTCCCGCAATCCATGCGCCTCGCGGCTGGGTCAAAAACCAAAGGCTGGCCAGATTGGCCGGCACCAGAATGACCGCCACCCATATCTGAACCCACACCGGCATGGCCCTGAAAGAGCCCCATATTTCAGCGATCATGCGTCGGTTCCTCTGGCTGGGTCTGGCGATAATCATGGCCCATATCGGCGATCATAGCCACGCCAAATCCCGGCGCGGCCGGGCACGTCGTCGCCCCCCCCGGCTCAGGTAATCAGCGGCGTCGTGATACGCCGGGCGGGGATCATGTCGCCCAAGATCTCGATCTCGACCGCAAGGTCATCGGTGATCCGGTCCGTCGGGACAAACCCCATGGCGATGGATTTCCCGGCGTGGTGCGAATATCCGCCCGATGTGCAAAATCCCACGACTTCACCGTCCAGCCAGATCGGTTCGTAGGCGACCACGTCCGCGTCAAGTGCGTCGACCTCAAACACGCACAGCCGCCGTGCCGGCCCCGTGGCTTTCTCGGCGCTGGCGGCGGCCTTGCCGATCCAGTCCCCCGCCTTGTTCCATGCGATGAACCGGTCCATGCCGGTCTCGCCGGGCGTGTAATCCGGGCTGAATTCACGCCCCCAGGAACCGAAAAACCGATCGAGCCGCAGCGACATCATCGCCCGCATCCCGAAGGGTCGCAGCCCCAGATCGGCCCCGGCTTCGGACAGCACCGAATAAAGCGCGCGCTGGTTGCCAGGATCTGAAAAAATCTCGAATCCCGGCCCGCCGGTATAGCTGACGCGTTGCACCATGCAATCGGACATGCCAACGACCATGTGCCGAACATCCATGAACCGAAAGGCGGTTTCCGACACGTCTTCGCGCACGACCCGGCCCAGCAATTCGGGCGCATTCGGCCCGGCGATCTGAAATCCGATGAAAGTATCGGAAACATTCTCGACCGCGACCCCGCTGGTGGGCAGGTTCTGCAAGAACCACCGCAGGTGAAAGTCCTGCGCGCCGTAGCTGGCGGTAAGGCGAAAATCATCCTCGCCCATGCAGGAAATGGTGAAATCGCCAAACAGCCGCCCCCTGGGGCTGAGCATGGGCGTCAGCGACATCCGTCCGGGTTCGGGAACGCGCCCGGCCATGATCCGGTCGAGCCATCCCCGCGCGCCGGTCCCGGTGACGTGGTATTTGCCGAAATTGTGGACCTCGTTGATGCCGACATGGTTGCGAACCGCCTGCACCTCGGCGCGGGTCGCCTCCCAGGCGTTGGAACGGCGAAAGCTGGGGGTTTCAAACCGCGCTTCGCCCGGCAACGCGAAATAATTCACGACCTCCATGCCGAATTGCGCACCGAACACCGCATTCCGGGCGTCCCAGATGTCGTAGGCGGGCGAGGTCCTGAACGGGCGGCAGGCCGGCAGTTCCTCGTTCGGATAGGTGACGCTGAAACGGCGCTGGTAATTTTCAACCACCTTGGGCCGTGTGTAACCCGGCGTGATCCAGTCGCCGAAACGGGCAACGTCCATCGCGATGGTGTCCCGCTCGGTCTCGCCCTCGATCATCCACTGGGCCAGCATCAGCCCGACCCCGCCGCCCTGACTGAACCCGGCCATCACGCCGCAGGCCGACCAGTAATTGCGCACACCGCGCACCGGTCCGACCAGCGGGTTGCCATCCGGCGCAAAGGTGAACGGGCCGTGGATGACGTTCTTGACGCCGGCGCGTTCCAGGATCGGATAGCGTCGATAGGCGAACGCGATCGAATCTTCGATCTTGTCAAGGTTGTCGGGCAGCAATTCATGCCCGAAATCCAACGGCGTGCCATCGACCGCCCAGGGTTCGCAGGGCTGTTCATAGAAGCCGATGCACAGCCCGCGCCCTTCCTGGCGCAGATAGCTTTCACCGCCGGGATCGACCACGTGCGGATGCTCGCCGTCGCGTTCGAATATCTCGGGCAAATCTTCGGTGACGATATACTGGTGTTCCATCGGATGCAGCGGCAGGTAGACCCCCGCCAGCGCTCCGACCTCGCGTGCCCACAGACCTGCGGCATTGACGACATGTTCGGCATGAATGGTGCCATCGCGGGTGACCACATCCCACGTCCCGTCGGCGCGCTGGTTGGTTTCGATCACCGGATTGCGCAGCACGATTTCGGCGCCCTTCATCCGTGCGGCGCGGGCATAGGCGTGCGTTGTGCCCGACGGATCCAGATGCCCGTCCAGCGGGTCGTAAAGCCCGCCGAGGATGCCGTCGATATTGGTGACCGGGGCCAGCTTTTTGATTTCCTCGGGCGTCACCAGCTCGGTTTCCAGCCCCATGAACCGGTGCTTGGCGCGCTCGGCCCGGAACATGTCCAGCCGCTCGGGCGTGTCGGCCAGCGTGATGCCACCGACATGGTGCAGCCCGCAGGACATGCCGGTCAGCGCTTCGAGTTCCTTGTACAGCCGGATCGTATACCCTTGCAGCGCCGCCATGTTGGTATCACCGTTGAGCGTATGAAACCCCCCCGCCGCGTGCCAGGTGGACCCGCTGGTCAGCTCTGACCGCTCGATCAGCATCACGTCGGACCAGCCGAGCTTTGCCAGATGATAGAGCACCGAACAGCCGACGACGCCGCCGCCGATGACGCATACGCGGGTGGTGGATTTCATGGGGTTCCTCCGGAAACGGCGATGGGCTCGCGTCCATTCATGCAAACCGACCGGCATGGCCGCAAGCCGGGAAACGACATCAAAGGTTCGCGAAACCGCCGTGGCGACCGTTTCATGGTCGCGGCCTCAAGGATGGTCGGCCCGGTCGCCAGCCACGTCGTGTCACCGCGCGAATCCCGCGGGCTCAGAGATCCTTGGGTGTTGCGTAATCCAGATGAACCCCGGTGCCAAACTGGATTTCAGGCCACTCATCGATCCTGAATTCCAGCGCCGTCGCGGCACCGGTCGGGTACCTGCGGAACATGTCGTGCAACGGCGGCGGATCGCGGCGCAGCTCGCGGGCAAAATCGCCGATACCGGGCATGTGACCGATCAACAGGACGGTGTCGCCCTCGGCGGTCTGCATCACTTCGAGCATTTCCTGATCCGTCGCCAGATAAAGAAACGGGACAAAGGCAACATTCGCGACATCGGCCAGCTCGGTCGAGATTCCGGCCCAGGTCTGGCGACATCTGACCGCGTCCGAGGCGACCACCTGATCTGGTTGATAGCCGTTGTCGGCCAGCCATTTTCCGATTTTCGGCGCGGCCGCGATGCCGCGTTCGTTCAACGGACGGTCCTTGTCGGGCAGATTTGAATCCGACCAGCTTGACTTGGCGTGGCGGACAAGGATCAAACGCTTCATGGATCGGCCTTTTTGTGGAAATATTTCATGTGGTGGGCGGATTGTTCGGCCAGCCTGCCATAAGACCGGCTGACCGGGCAAGCCGTGCGAACCTGACAACCGCCCGAAAGACAATCGTGGCCTTTCGGGGTTTCGAGATACGCGTGGCACTTCGCAACGGCGTATCCGTCCGGAGTCAGCGCGGCAACCGGGCAGGCCGAAAGACAGGGCCGCTCGGCACAGGTCGCGCAGGGCGGGTTCGCCGGGTGTTCGGGCAATGCCAGCTTGTGCGAAAACGCCAGCGCACCGCGAAACGAAAGCATCAGGCCGGCGACATCATGCACCAGCAGGCCGACCGGCGATTGCCAGACCCGCCCGCAACCCAGCGCCCAGCGCACGAATGGCTGATGCGGCGGGCCGCCGAACGGAAACAACGCGCGCGCGCCCAGTTCGTCCGCAAGCGCCGAAACCACCCGGACCGACCAATCGTCCACCGGATTTTCGTGGGAAAATTCCGGGCTGGACTTGATCCGGGCCCAGAAACCCGGTTCCCCCGGCCCAAGCAGCAGCAGGGTCGCGCAATCGACCGGCGCACCATCCCCGGCGCGCGGACAGAGGCCGCCAACGACCGACAGGCCGGCACGCCGGCAGGCAAGTTCGATCGCCGCAAAGTTCATTTGTGAAAAAACGGCAGCGCCAGCGACCAGGCGATGCGCGCGGGTCTCCGGTCCTGCCATTCCAGCCCGATCACCATGCGCTCGTGCCCGGCATGTGGCTGCGCGCGATAGGTGCGAAACAGACGGTCCCATACCGATAACGAAAAGCCGTAAT
>CAZRLO010000007.1:0-49204 GCA_964600965.1 uncultured Rhodobacter sp. | reverse complement strand
GTTTTTGCTGGGACATTGCCAGAATTCGTATCATGCCCAAAGCGGAACAATGCATCATCAGGTGCGCCGCCCCACAGATGGTTCGACCCTTCCCGCCGGCGTACCCGGGTCCAGGATTTCCTAGAGCGCAGTTGCGCATCCGTACAAACCGGTCGCAAGAAACTCTTTACGAAAACCGGAAAACCTGCGGAACTTTGCACCGGTTGCGTGCCAAACTTTTTGCAAAAGTTTGGACCAGAGTTTTGCAAAACTCTGCCCAAAATCCTTGCAAGGATTTTGCGCTTCGTCACGGGCGCTCGGTTGCATGGAGCCCAGACCCGGAGTTCCGGCGGCCATCGGCCCGGTCCTGTCATCGATCCGCAATTCGACATCGTGACACGGGACAATTTTCGGATTTTCCTTTGCGCCCCTTGGTCGCTGACCTGCGATTATCCGGTGGTTGCCAGTTCGAAGAAAAAGGTGCTGCCCCCACCGGCCCGATTGCGATAATCAATGGTGCCGCCGAGTTCATGCATGATGCTTTGCGAAATGCTCATGCCCAGACCGCTGCCACCAAACTTGCGCTGGTCGGTCGAATCAATCTGCGTGAACCGTCCGAAAACCCTGTCCTTCATCCCATCGGGAATGCCGCAGCCGCGATCCGCAACCTCGACACGCGCCGTCCCGTCCTTGGCAAGCATGGAAATTTCCACCTCGCCGCCCGCATCGGAAAACTTGGCGGCGTTGGAAAGGATGTTCATCAGAACCTGCGATATGCGCGCCCTGTCGCCGTGGACCATTACCGGTTCTCGCACAGGGGAGTACACGAAGCGGACATCGTTCATTTTGCCGTAACCCGCGCATGCCGCCTGCGTTTCGGCGACCATATCGCCAAGATCGAATGTGCTGATCTCAAAGCGCATTTCGCCCGCTTCCATTTTCTGCAAGTCCAGCAGGTCGTTGACCAGCGTTTGAAGCCGTGCGCCGTTCTTTTTCGCAATCTCCAGGACCGGCCGGGTCTGATCCGTGACCGGGCCAAGCGCACCGCTTTCAAGAATGCCGATACTGCCAACCAACGAGGTCAACGGGGTCCGCAATTCATGACTGACGACCGACAGGAACTGTGTCTTGGCTTCGAAGGCTGCCTTGGATTTCTGATTTTCTGCGCGCAATTGTTCCAACTGGCGCAGGTTGCGCCGATAGAGACGCAGGAATACCGCCGAACAGTCGATCACGAAATAAAGCACAAAGACGACGACGATGATCTGCAGCGACAAAGGCGAAGAGACAGACGGTACGTCCAGCCACAAATCCCGGACCGGAATGTAGATGAAGGCCGCGCCGTATATGACCAGCCGCAGGATGAGAACGCCGATAAGCTGGTGATTGTACATCGCGGCAAACAGCGCCGCGGTAAAAAGCAGGAACAACGACGTGAAATGATCGCCGACCCCTTCGAACCGGGCGATCAGGACCGCGAACAGACTGACCGAAATCGCGCTGATGACCGTGCCAAATATGATCTGGTGCAGGAATTTTCGTGCCGTGTCCGCCTCGTTTCCCTGCCAGTTCATGATCCGGCGCGCCACCCGGAAATCGTAGGCTTCGGCCAGAAGGATCAGGACATAACTGAGAATGGCGATTTTCGGATCAAAATAATACCATGCCAGCAGCGTCGCGCCCAGATACATGCCCTGACGTTGCCAGAACAACTGCATGCCGCCGGCTGTGTAGTCTTTCAGCCTTTTTGCAAGATGCTCGCCTTCTGACGTGAAACCACGACAGACGCCAAACACTGCGTCTACGATCCGCAAAAATCGGCCCGTCCATTTCGGGGCCGATGCATCCATCCCGTGCATCATTTCAGCATCCGTTGTTGCCTTTGGCATGGACATACGGTCTCCGTTCGCGGGGTGTCTTCCCATCGATCGTCACGCATCGGGCGTTCCGGAAATGTCTGGAAACTCCCTTACTGGGTACGCGATCATTTTGTTGGCAAATATTGTTTAAACCATGACTGGAATTGGGTTTATTGAAAGCCGGATTTGTCTGGCCCGCAGCCTAGCCTGTCGACGATCGCACGTCGCTATGCTTTGACGGAATTCGACAGGCCGGAAACGAGGCATTGATAACAACGCATGAATTCCTGCGCGGTCTTCTCGGGGTGGGTCGAACGATTGTTGCTCAACTCGCCGACGACGGTCTCCAACTTGCCGGCGGCCTCGCCCAGCGCGTGATACCCCAACGTTGGCGCGATGCCCCGTATCTTGTGCGCCCGCATCGAGATGCCTTCCAGGCCTTCGACCGTTCTTTCGGTATCGTTCAGCAGGAAAAGATAGCCCTCAAGTTCGCGTCGGTAGGTTTCAAGTGAATTGGTGAACTTCTGGCGAATGGTGTCCAGTGTTGCCTGGTATCGCTGCTGCGGCGTCGGGTTGGTTTCCATGATCGTTTCACCTTTTGTGCGGCGCGGCGCGGCCCTCGTTCGGGCGGAAATCCGTTACGCAGAAAACCTTCGGATTGCTTCTTGTTCGGGCAGCAGCTCGGCCGAATCCGGTGGCGAACCCAGGCTCGCGACCGCGCGACCGATAACGTCGAGGTTCCCGTGGCCACTGAAAAATCCGGGCGACACGGACTTGCCGCAGCGGATCAACGGTACCATCGCGGCCCCGTCGCTGCAGACCAGGCCCATCTCGGCGATGCGGTCTTGCATCTGAAAGGCCAGATCGTCGGAAATCGTACTGCGAACGCGGTTGTATATGCAGATGAAAATGCCGGATCCGAAATAGGTAAAAAACAAGTTGTCCGGTGCAAGGCTGTCGGAAATCGCCTCGGCATAATCGGTGATCGCGTAGACAAAATCCTTGGGCGTGCATCGGTCGTTGATCTGTTTGATATTCGTGATTTCCACCGCCATCATGTTTGACGCGTAATATTTGCCCCGGCCAAGCGTCGCCACGTAATTCTGGAACGACCGCAGCGGCAGGAACCGGTCGATATCCTCCACCTCGATGGGGCTTTCCAAGGGAAAGCGCTGTTTTCCATTGAGGTTTTCGACCATCCTTTCAAGCGTGTCCTGGGTGGTGGCCGCGCTCCGAATTTCAAGATGCAGCCGCTCGGCCATCCGCATGCGGGTGCCCAGTTCCAGAATGTCGAACGGTTTGGTCACATAGTCGGTGGCACCAACCGCAAATGCCCGGTCGATATATTCGCGATCCGACATCGCTGTCAGCATGACGATCGGGGTCTTGCGGTAGGCGGGCATACTGCGGATGCGCTCGCAAAGTTCGATCCCGTCCATCACGGGCATCTGGATGTCCAGCAAAAAGCAATCAAATTGGGGGGCACCGTCGCCAAGCCGTGCGAGGGCCTGCTCGGGCCCGGAGGCGGTTTCGACGCCCGGAAAATCGACCGCTTCAAGTGCGGCTTCGAGAAGTCGCAGAATGTTTTCGTCGTCGTCGACGGCAAGGATTTTCATAATGTGCCCCATGGAAATGCTAGGCCTCTCGTCCACTTGGATCAGCAAAAAAGCTATTTCGAGGCGTAATACAATTTATCGCTTCAACCGGCACAATAGCCCCACGGTCAACTAATGAACCCAAATATGGCAACAATATGTCGGCGCGGCGGAAGTTGCCGCAAATCTCTGTGAATTCTGGAAGGTCACGCAACATCAGCAAATTTCCGAGCTCTTGATCATCGCATCGATCTCGTCGCTCAGCTTCATTGGATCGAAAGGCTTGGTGATCACGCCGATGGCGCCCAGGCTCAGGAATTCCTTGACCTCTTCGGGTTGCACCTTGGCGGTCATGAAGATGGCCGGAACACCCGCCATGCTGTCGATTTTGCGCAGGGCCACCAGCGTCTCGGCGCCCGAAAGGCCCGGCATCATGGCGTCCAGCAACAGAATGTCGGGGGCAAAATCCTCGGCGATGCCAAGGGCCTCGTTGCCGCTTTCGCATTGCTTGAGGTTGAAACCGCCCACGGTTTCAAGCGCGATTCCGGCAATCGTGCGGATATCGGGGTCATCTTCGACGTGAAGAAGCTTTTTGGTGGTCATTTCCACTTTCCTTTCCTGCGCCCCCACGCATGTTTTTCGTTATTCAGCCGCTATTTCCTTGCCCGAGGCGTCGCGGTTCAGCGTCCAGTCGATCATCGCCAGAAGATCAGCGTTTGATGCGCGCGATTTTACCAGCGCGCCGTCCACGCGCGACATGACCTGCGAGGGAACCTGGTCTCCGGAAAACACCAGAACCGGAGGCGACTTGCCCGCTTCGTCCGTCAGGTTTGGCAGGATGAACTCGCCCCGGCCGTCCGGCAGTTCGAGATCGAGGATCACCAGATCAAAGGCCTGTTTCTTGAGTTTCCGCCGCGCCGTCGCCAATGTCTTGGCCTGAGTTACCTCTGCGCGGTCGCCGATGATTTCGCCAACCACATCAAGAATGCCGGGGTCATCCTCGACATGCAGAATGCGTGGCTTGCTTTTGCGGTCGGTCGAAAATGCGTCGCGAAGCGCCTGAACCAGCCGGGTTTCATCAATGGGCTTGCTGATCCAGTCGATCACGCCAAAGCCCCAGCCTTCGGCACCATCGGCCTTGTCGCGCGGCATGCCGGAAACGACAAAGATCGGCAGTTTCGCGAATTGGGGCATTGCCCTGAGGTCGCGCAACAATTCCAGCCCGGTTTCGTCAGGCAGCCCCATGTCCAGGGTCATGCCGTCAAAGTGCCGGTCGTGAAGCATCTTGCGTGCCTCGGCGCCATTGGCCGCGATTTCGGTCAGATAGCCGGATTGCTGCAGCAGGGCCTGAAGGATATCGGCAAAATCAGCGTCGTCCTCGCAGATCAGCAAGCGCCGCTGCTGTGCAATTTCCGTCGGGGCCCTGGCCGGGATTTCGTCGATCGCTTCAAGCGCGAAGAAAAAGGTCGACCCCTCGCCGGGAACGCTGGTGAAATCGATGTCGCCACCATGTGCGTGAACGATCTTTTGCGTGATGTTCAGACCCAGACCCGTCCCGGATTTGCTGCGCCTGTCGGACGAATCCGCCTGCGTGAACTTTTCGAAAATGGTGGCCTGTGCGGCCTCGGGAATGCCGCTGCCGTGATCGGTGACGTTGATCCTTGCCTGCCCGTCCCGCGCTTCGAGGACCACCTCGACAACATCGCCATGCGACGAGAATTTCGCGGCATTGGACAGCAGATTGGCCATCACCTGCATCAGCCGGTTGTGATCGCCCCGCACGTTCAAGGGCTCGGGTGGACATTCCAGGCGGAACACAACCCCGTGTTCCTGACCGTATCCGGCATTCGCCTCGATCGCCTCGCCCGCCAGGGTTTTGAGGTCGATCGTTTGCAGGTCGAACTCCATCTTGCCGGCTTCCATCTTGTCGATGTCCAGAATGTCGTTGATCAGGTCGGCCAGTCGCGTGCTGTTGCCCAGCGCAATGGACACCAGCGATTTCTGCTTTTTCGTCATACGCCCGGCCGCACCGGCGTCGATAATGCCCAGCGCGCCCTTGATCGACGTCAGCGGCGTGCGCAATTCGTGGCTGACGGTTGAAACGAATTCCTTCTTGGCCCTTTCCGCCGCGCGGCGTTCGGCCACGTCGCGGGTAATCATGACCAGCCGCTGTTTGGCACCGACCGGCTGGATCAGTTCCAGCGAAACTTCGATCTGGCGGTCGAATTTTCCGAGGGTTTCATAGACGATCTTTTTCGTGGTGCCGTCGTGCAGGGGCTTGATGCGCTCGCGGAATACGGTTTCGTCGAAATTCGGATTGAATTCGCTCAACGTTTTGGTCCGGTATTCGGCGGGCAGCCAGCCGCTCAGATTTCTGGCCTCAATGTTCTGGTAGAGGAATTTCAGGCTGTCGGGCCAGATCATGAATACCGCATCCTGACTTAGATCCAGCGTCTGGCGGAACACGCGATTTTCGTTCTCCACCTTCACGCGCTGGGTAATGTCGCGCGTTGTGACCACGAACCAGGGATCGGAACCTTCGGGTTGAAACAATTCGACGGTCAGTTCAACGGGTTTCAGATCCAGTCCGGTGGTTGAGAACATCACGCTTTTTTGCGTGCCCATGACCAGCGGTTTCGTCATCATGCGGAACCGTTTTTCGTCGAATGCCGGGTTCATGTCGGACGGAATCTTGGTCTTGTATTGTTCTTCGCTCCAGCCGGTCACATCCCTCGCCTTGTCGTTCAGATAGATGAACCGCAGGTTGTCGACATGGAACATGAAGACCGAATCCTCGGTCGCATCCAACGTGTTCTTGAACCGCTGAAGGTTAAGGTTGGATTCGACCCGTTCGCTGATGTCGTGAACAAAGACCAGTATGCGCGGGTCGTGCCCTTCGGGGCGAATGAGCTGCAAATGGTTTTCGTCGAACCTGGTATTTCCTTCCGCGTCCTTGCTGACGGTTCGGTAAACGACGTTGCCCGATTTTGTCTTTTTCAGTCTGGCAAGCTGGCGGCGCAGATTTTTCTTGTCGCTCACGGCCTTGAGGTCGTGCAAGGATCGCCCGACGACTTCCTGATTTTCCAGCCCATTCCACTGCAGCGCCTTGTCGTTCATGTAGACGATGCGATGATCGTCAGGCTCGACCATGTAGACCTCGGCGGAAATCAGATCGAGGGCGGATTTGAACTGGCCGATCCAGCGCTCGTTGGCAATGATTTCGGTAATGTCCCGAATGACCAGAATTGCACCTGACTGTTGGCCCGCTCTCTCGTCCAGCGGGGCGCAACTTGCGGCCACGAATATTTCCGTACCATCGCTGCGACGGCAAAGGCAGCGTTCAAATCGGACCTGCATACGCATATCGTCCAAGGCGATTGGTTCGTTTGAATCGGTGCCTGCCAGAAAATCCCCGATCGGCCGGCCAACCAGTTCCCACTGGGAAAGGCCGAATATCTTGGTCGCAGCGGGGTTCGCCACCACGATGCAGCCCTGCGCATCCACTTCCAGCAGCGCCTCGTGCATGCCGTGAAACAGCCGCTGGGTATGCTTGTTGGCCTGAGACAGCAAACTTTCGGCCCGTTGGCGTTCCTGCACGTGGTCGCGAAGCATTGCCAGCGCATCGACCATCTCGCTGATCTGTTTGACGTTTTTGCGGGATGGCAGGGGTGTATCAACATTCCCCTTGGCAAGACTTTCCATCGATTTCCCGATCTCGGCCAGCGGTGCACTGACTTTGCGTCCAAACCATAAACCTGACCCCAGCAGCAATATTACGGCGCTAATGCCAATCACCAACGAGTTTCTGAACCCGTCATCGATGCTGTCGATTTGCCCGGTAAGCAATTCAGCGACCTTTTCCGTCTGGCTGCGGCTCTTTTTGTTGATTTCGGCGAACAAATCGTCCTGCAATCTGCTGGCGCGCTGGAAAGCACGCGCGAAAAATTCGTGCTCTTGCCTTCGCTCGCCCAGGGCCGATTCATTCCGGACCATCAGATCCCGCATGGCCGGCCGAATCGCAATTCCTGACATTTTCATGTGCTGAATCTGACCCTGCGGCGTTTCTAGCACTTTGAGGCCCGAAATGTCGGACCCGTGCATCGCAAAAAATCGCTCGATCTTCCGTTTGGGCCCGATCCCGCCGGCCGTATCGCATAACGCCTTGTTGATCGCGATCTGGTTGACAATGCCGTGGTACGTGCTGATCTCGGTCAGCCAGCCCCGCACCGTGGCGATATCGTCCGATTGGGAATCCGGCATGTCGTCGACCATGGCGGTCATCATCGCTTCGACGTCATCCAGATTGTCGCGGATGCGCGAAAGCGATTCCGCGGTCATATTCTTGAAATCCGCATCGAATTTGTAGAGCCGCCCCTCGATATGCTCGATGCCCTCCATGAATTCGATCGACTGATCCGCGCGATGAAACTGCTGCCGGATTGTTGCGGTGCTGTTGTAAAAAGTAAAATCCGCAATCACGGTAATCGCGATTGCAAGCACCGGCACCGCCAGCAACAGTTCGTTAATGCCGATTTTTCCTCTGAGAAATCCCATTCCGGTCACCGCCTGATCCAATCTGTTCTTGCGCTCGGGATGCAATCCCAAGTTGCTTAAGGAAACAATGCATCTAAAAATGGCGGTAATATGACCGAAGTCCGGTACAATATGGGAAACGGCGATTTCAACCGGGACGAGGCGTGCCGAAAATCGGCCGTATCACGCCGCCGCCCACCGCAAGACCGAAGTTTCAACCCTCGGGATGGTTGCACTGGTGAATGCCCGCTGGTGCCCCCACACGGACTCGAACCGCGGACCTACTGATTACAAATCAGTTGCTCTACCAGCTGAGCTATAGGGGCACAGGCGCTGCAAATAGCGGTCTGGTGCTGCGTTTGGCAAGCATCTTTTGCCGGATTTGGCCGTTCAGCGCTGGTTGCGCGCCAGCAGGATCACCGCGCACAGACCAACCCCCATGACGATGAGCGCCGAGGGCGCCGCCGCGCCAAGGTCTTCGAGCGAGGCATGTTCGTAAACTTTCGTCGCCAGCGTGTTGAAATTGAAGGGCCGCAACAACAGCGTCGCCGGCAATTCCTTGACCCCATCGACAAACACCAGCAGCAGCGCGGTAGCGACCGAACCACGGATCATCGGCAGATACACGCGCCACAGCGTACCTGATGCGTTTTGTCCCAGCGACCGCGCCGCCATGGGCAGGGACGGCGATATCCGCCCCATGGCCGCATCGACCGATCCCTGGGCGATGGCAAAGAAACGCACGAAATACGCGATGATGACGGCACCGGCCGATCCGGTCAAAAGCAGACCGGGATCAAACCCGGTCACCGCCAGCACAAGGTCGGCGACGTGGTGGTCCAGCGCCGCCAGCGGAATGATCAGGCCGATCCCCAGAACCGCCCCCGGCGCAGCATATCCAATGGTGGTGGCGGGCAGCAGATAACCCGGCACCCGGTGCCCGCTGTTCCGGACGCCATAAACCAGAAACACCCCGCCAAGAACCGTCAGACCGGCAGCGGTGCCGGCGACCCAGACCGTGTTCCAGAGGGCGCGATAAAGCGATGTGTCCGACCAGATACCGGCATTGTCCGCCGCGTGCCATCCGATGACCAGCGCCGGCAGCAGGAACCCGGCGGCAAAAGGCAGGAAACACAGAAAGGTGCTGATCAGCGCCGCCGCCCCCGACAAACGGCGCGGCGTCACCGGGGGTTGGCGGCTGGTGGTGCGAAAGAACCGGATCTTGCGCCGGTTGGTCTTTTCGACCGCAACCAGAATGAAGATCAGCCCCAGGATCACCAGCGCGATCTGGGCGGCGCCTCCGGCGTTCGAGCTTTGAAGCCAGACCGAGAATATTCCGGTGGTCAGGGTCTGAACCGCAAAGAACTCGACCGTGCCGAAATCGCTGGCGGTTTCCATCATCACGATCGCCGTGCCCGCGGCAATGGTCGGTCGCGCCAGCGGCAGCCCGACGCGCAGGAAACTGCCCCACGGACCGCAGCCCAGGGCCCGCGCAACTTCGAGAACGCCAACGGATTGCTCCCGAAACGCGGTGCGGGCCAGCAGATACACATAGGGATAAAGCGAGGCCGACAGCACCAGAACCGCGCTGGTGCGCGAGCGGATCTCCGGGAACGCATATTCCCGTGCCGAGGTCCATCCGAACATTTCGCGCAGCAAGGTCTGAACCGGCCCGGCATATTCGAGGAAATCCACCAGCGCATAGGCACCGATATAGGCGGGGATCGCCAGCGGCAACAGCAGCGCCCATTGCAACAGACCATGCAGCGGAAACCGGTACATCACCACCAGCCAGGCCGCACCGGTCCCTACCATCGCGGTCAAGGCGCCCGTCGCCACCATCAGGATCACCGTGTTGGTGAAATATCTGGGCAAGGTCGTCGCCAGAAGATGCGGCCAGATATTCTCGGAAGGATTGAAGGCGATCCAGACCACCGATACGATCGGCAACAGCACCACCACCGCGATCGCGAACGCGCCAAACGACCAGAAATCGGTCGCCCAATGTGGCAATTTCCGCTTTATCTGACTTGTTTGCTCAACCATTAATCCGGCCTTAACCGAAAGCGGTTTCGCTGTCTACAAAAGCCGGTATAGTCGGCATCGGGGCCAAAACGAAGCAGTGAAAGACCGTGCGAAGACATGCAGATCGTGTTTCATATCGGCGCACATTGCACGGACGAGGGGCAGATTCTTTCGTGTCTTGCCCAGAACCGGCAATTGCTGGCGGGCGACGGGATTTTCGTGCCCCCGCCGGGCAAGTTCCGCCCGATCCTCAGGGAAAGCCTGCAAGTGCTGAATGGCCGTATCGCGAGTGCGGATTTTCAGGCGATCATGCTGGATTCGATCCTGGCCAAAGACCGGCCGCAGCGGGTGATATTTTCCAACGACGCGTCTCTGGGCGGCGTTCAGCAGGTTTTGGCCAGCGAACAGTTTTACCCGGATTGCGGTGCCAAATGTCTGCGTCTGGCAAATCTTTTTGACGGGCAGGATGTTGAATTCGCGTTGTCGATCCGAAACCCGGCGACCTTTCTGCCGGCCTGTTTCGCCCGCACCGGCGGACAGGAATTCGAGGCTTATTATGCCCAGACGGACCCGCTGACGCTGCGCTGGTCCAACGTCCTGAAACAGATCGCCGAAGCCGTTCCGGGCGTGCCGATCAGGGTCTGGAGCAACGAGGATACGCCTTTCATCTGGCCGGAACTGATGCGCGACATTTGCGACCTGAACGCCGGGGCACCGCTTGCCGGGCTGGACGATTTCCTGGCGGAAATCATGATGCCCGAGGGGCTTGACCGCATGGAATCCTATCTCGGTGCCCATCCGCCCGCCAACGAGATTCAGCGCCGCCGCATCCTCAGCGCGTTTCTGGACAAGTTCGAGATCGACGACCCGACACTGGAAGTCGAAGCCAACGGCTGGACCACGCAACTGGTGGACGCACTGACAGACCAGTACGAGGAAGATCTGTTCGTGATCGAACGGATGCCAGGGGTTCAGTTCATCTCGCCGTGACGCGGCGGGATTTGGCGGCGGTCACATGCCCAGTGCTTGCTTGTAGAGATCGAGAACCGCCTCTTCCTCGCTGACATCCTGCGGGTCGCGCTTGCGCAGACCGACCACCTTGCGCAGGACTTTCACGTCATAGCCCCGCGATTTTGCCTCGGCCAACACTTCTTTCTGGTGGGCGGCGATTTCCTGCTTTTCGGCTTCGAGGCGCTCAAAACGCTCGACAAAGGATCGCAGTTCGTCCGTGGCCACACGGTAGGTGGAATTGCTCTGTGAATCGTCCATCTCGCGAGGCTCCTTTTGGCTGATCCGGTGTTGACTACGCGCACCGTGACCCGTCTGCAACCACCGCCTTGCGCCGGAATGCGGATTTCTTTAGGCGGGGCGGCACCGAAAGGATTTCAGCATGGAAATACTGGTTTATCTCGGGTCGGGTTTGGCGGTTCTGGGGCTTTTGGGCCTGATCTGGTGCATTCTGCTGGCCATTCGCGCCAAGCGCGAGGGTCTGGACGAAAGCGCGTTGAAGGCACGGCTGCAAGGGGTCGTTGCCCTGAACATGGGGGCGTTGTTCGTGTCGGCGCTGGGTCTGATGATGGTGGTGGTCGGCGTTTTGCTTTGAACCCGCGCCATCGGTGGTTCAGGCCGCTTCGGCCGGTTGACCACGTGATTGGGCCGTCACGAACCAGACCCCTGAAATCACAATGACGCCGCCGACCATTTCCGTGACGCTCAGCCGCTCGCCCAGCATGATCACGCTGCCCGCAATCGACGTGACCGGCAGCAGCAGCAGGAACGGCCCCACCTGACTGACCGGGAATTTGCCCAGAACATGATACCAGATGGCATAGCCCAGCGCCGTCATCACCAGCCCCAGATAAACCACAACACCCCAGCCGATCAGGCCGGTATTCATGATGGCCTCGACCTGGCCGGTTTCAAACAGCGCCGACGCGATGAACAGTTGCGGTGCTGCGAACACCGCTACCCAGGCGATCAGGGTAAAACCTCCGATCACGCCGTTAAGCTGTTTCTTGATCATCACCTGACCGCCGGCCCAGAAAAACGCGCCTCCGATCACCATGAAGACCGGTACAAGGTTTTCCTGCAACCGCGGCTGCCCGGCGATCAGAAGGATGCCGGAAAACGCAAATCCGATCCCCACCATCCGCCGCCAGCCCAGATGATCCCCCAGAAAAATGCTTGCCAGCACGGCCATGAGCGGAAATTCGATCTGCACGACGATGATCGCGGTCGAGGCGTTCAACCCATCAAGACCGGTGAAGGTCAGCGCGTATTGCAGCGTGGCGCTGACCAGTGCGATCCAGAAGATGATCCGCAGATATCCAAGCGGCGGACGCACGAACCAGACCAGCACCAGCGCCGTCAGGCTGAACCGGAACGCCATCAACAGGATGGGCGGAAAATCCGCGAACACGAATGCGACCTTGGCCAGGGTAAAGCCAAGGCCCCAGATCACGGGGACCGAAATGGCCATGAGGATATCGAGGGGTTTCATCTGGCACGCACCATTGAGCTTTCGTTTGCCGGGTGGCAAGCGGCACGGCGCTGTGTTCCCGTCGGACCCAGCCTAGGCGGCTTTGCATGACGGAAATTGCCCGTTACCGACATGCCATCGTGACGGAATGGATGGCCTTGCGGATCAGCGCAAGGTTCGCCGGCTTTGAAAACCGATGGTCGGCGCCCTTGACCAGCGTCAGACGAATGTCGCCCCCTGAAGCGTGATCCAGCAACCGCATCGCAATCGACACGTCCACGTCCGCATCCGCCGTGCCTTGCAGCAACCGCACCGGAAACGGCAGTTTCAGCGGGCTGCGCAGGACAAGGTTGCGGCGACCGTCCTCGATCAGGCGGCGGGTGATGATGGTGGGTTCGTCGGAATAGTCCGACGGCAGCGCAATCTGGCCGTTCGCCGTAACCTCGTGCTTTTGCGCGTCGCTGAAACCGGCCCACATGTCGTCTTCGGTGAAATCCGGCGCCGCCGCGATTCCGACGATTCCAGCGACTTTTTCGGGAATTTCACGCGCCAGCAACAGCGCGATCCAGCCGCCCATGGACGATCCGACAAGGATCTGCGGACCATCGGTCAGCGACGAAATCACCGCCCCGGCGTCGGCCGCCCAGTCGCCGATCGCACCGTCCTGAAACGCGCCCGACGACGCGCCGTGCCCCGAATAATCGAATCTGAGGAACGCGCGGCCCTGCGCGCGCGCCCAGTCCCGCAGAAACAACGCCTTGGTCCCCGCCATGTCCGACCGGAAACCGCCCAGAAACACCACGCCCGGCGCCTTGCCGTCGTCGCGATGATAGGCAATGCGGCGCCCGGCATCGGTGATCAGGAATTCCGGCATGTTGATCCCCTCTGTGCTGTGCGGGAAATGACACGGATCGCGTTGCAGAGTCCACCGCCGCGCCGCACTTCGCGGCCTTGAAATTTTCCCGCATAACGGGCAATCTTTTGTTGCTAATTCCTCTTCCAATACCTGAAAGCGGACCTCATGGCACAGTGGTTTGTCGGTTTCCCGAGCAACGACCGGAAAAAACGCGAACGAACGTTTCTTTATGACGCCAAGGACGGCAAGAAGGTCAAAGAGGTTTTCTGGGGCGACTGGCTGTCCGTCACCGACGCAAGCGACCCCGACTGGCTGAAGATCGTTTGGGGGCCGGCAAGCGACGCACCAATGACACGTTGGTTCAGGAAATCTCATGCCACGCACCAACGCCCGCTGGAAATCATCTTTCTGGATGTCGGTCAGGGCGACGGCGCGGTTCTGATCACACCGGAACGCAGCTCGGGTGCCGGTGTGTCGGGGGACGGCGAGGCGATCATCGTGATTGACGCTGGCAAGGGCGACGAAATGCACCGGTTTCTTAACAAACGGTTCCGGGCCTACAAGGATCTGCGCCAGTTTCGCGCCGCGATCCTGACCCATCCCGACGAAGATCATTACGGCGGTTTCAGGGATATATTCGGGAATCCGAACATCGGCTTTGACTGCGTGTATCAGAACGGTCTGGTCGAGCGGCCCTCGGGCAGCGGCTTTGCCAAGGTCGGCGGTGTGTCGGGCGGATTCGTGACCGGTCTGGCGCAGTCGCGGGTGGATATCGAGACGCATTTCGCCGATCCCTCGGGCTTTGGCCGTCGCGATTTTCCGCCGGTGATGCATGCCGCGCTCAATAATGCCGCGATCCGCGATTTCGCTTTTCTAGCCAGGGGCCACGGCGATATCGAGGATGGTCGCACCTACCTGCCGGGGTTTGGGCCGGGTGAGACGCGCGGCTATACGATCGAAGTTCTTGGCCCGGTGCCGGAGCCTGACGCCACCGGCCTTCCGCGTCTGCGAAAGCTGGGGGACTTTGCCCACACCAAGAACGGCCACTCGATCCTGCTCCATTTGCGTTTCGGGCGTTTCAAGGTGTTGTTTGGCGGGGACCTCAACGCCAAAGCCGAAAAGTTCCTGCTGACGCATTATGCCGGCATGACCGAATTTCCCGATCCAGGTACACCGGCTTACCGGGCCATGATCGGCAAGGCGCGAAACTGGTTCAAGGCCGATGTGATGAAGGTGTGCCACCACGGTGCGAGCGATGTGACCGATGCGTTCATCGAAACCGTGAAACCGACCGCTTTCGTGATTTCCAGCGGCGACCGCGAAGGCCACGTTCATCCGCGCCCCGACCTTCTGGGGCGGCTTGGCAAGCTGGGCAGCAGCGCGTCACCAGTGATCCTTTCGACGGAATTGCAGCGCTCGACCCGCGAGCGCGAGGATAAAAAGACGCTGGCGGAACTTGAAAATTCGATCCTTCGTCTGACCAAGGCACCAACCGCGAAACGACGGCAGAAAATGCTGCGGCAGGTCAACGAGCTGGGCCGCTCGAACGTCGAGGTATACGGAACAATCTATCTGAAAACCGACGGCGAAAGGCTGGTGACCGCGTTCAAGAAGGAAACCAACAGCGATACCGACCGCTGGTTCAGCTTCGAATACCTGCTGGACGCCAACGGCGACCTTGTACCGCTTAGCTGAGGGAAATACGTTGCGCGCGGATTGACTCTGGCGCGCCGAGCCCGCAAAACCAGCCGACAGCACTACCCGCAACCGGGCGTTTCGTAGGCGCCAGACCGAGGAGAATGCCACACATGGCCGATATTTCCCTGACCCTTCCCGATGGCAACGCGCGCAAGTATCCCGCTGGCGTGACCGGCATGGATGTTGCCGCCGATATCTCGAAATCGCTGGCAAAATCGGCGATTTCCTGTTCGATCAATGGCAAACACAGCGACCTGAGCGTGCCGATCGAAGCAGACAGCGATTTCGCCATTCACACCATGAAGGACGCAGCGCAAGCCCTGGAACTGATCCGCCACGACGCGGCCCACATCATGGCCCGCGCCGTGCAGGAGCTGTGGCCCGACACCAAGGTCACCATCGGCCCGGTGATCGACAACGGGTTTTATTACGATTTTGATCGCGTCGCGCCGTTTTCCAGCGAAGACCTTGCGGCCATCGAAAAGAAGATGCGCGAGATCATCAATCTGCGCGACCCCGTTCGCACCGAGCTTTGGAGCCGCGAGCGTGCGATTGAGTATTTTGAGAACAATGAAGAGCCTTTCAAGGTCGAGCTGGTCGGGATGATCCCGGAAGGCGAGGATTTGCGCATGTATTGGCATGGGCACTGGCAGGATCTTTGCCGGGGGCCGCATCTGGTGCACACGGGGCAGGTTCCTGCGGATGCGTTCAAGCTGATGAGCGTGGCGGGCGCCTATTGGCGCGGGAATTCCGACAACAAGATGTTGCAGCGCATTTATGGCGTGGCGTTCAGGAACCGGGGCGACCTCAAGGCCTATCTGACCATGTTGGAGGAGGCCGAAAAGCGCGATCACCGTCGGCTGGCCCGCGAGATGGACCTTTTTCACATTCAGGAAGAGGCGCCGGGCATGGTGTTCTGGCACCCCAATGGCTGGGTGCTTTACCGTGTCTTGCAGGATTACATGCGCCGCCGTCAGATCGCGGACGGGTATCTGGAGGTCAACACGCCGCAGGTTGTCGATCGCAAGCTATGGGAAGCCTCGGGGCATTGGGACAAGTACCGCGAAAACATGTTCGTCACCGAGATCGACGAGGAACATGCCAACGAAAAGCGCACCAACGCGCTGAAACCCATGAACTGCCCCTGCCATGTTCAGGTCTATAATCAGGGGTTGAAATCCTATCGCGACCTGCCGCTGAGGCTGGCGGAATTCGGGTCTTGTCACCGCTATGAAAGCTCGGGCTCGATGCATGGGCTGATGCGGGTGCGCGGGTTCACGCAAGACGACGCCCATATTTTCTGCACGCGCGATCAGATCGCCAGCGAAACCAGGAAATTCATCGAGTTTCTGACGCGGGTTTATCATGACCTTGGGTTTGACGATTTTGACATCAAGTTTTCCACGCGACCCGAGGTTCGGGCCGGTTCGGACGACGTTTGGGATCAGGCCGAGGATGCGCTTGAAAACGCGATCAAGGCGCTTGATTTGCCTTACGAGGTTGATCCGGGCGAAGGCGCGTTTTACGGCCCCAAGCTTGACTTCAAACTGACCGACGCGATTGGCCGCGAATGGCAATTGGGCACGCTTCAGGCCGATTTCGTCCTGCCCGAACGGCTGGAGGCGGAATATGTGGGCGAGGATGGGGCGAAACACCGCCCCGTCATGCTCCACCGCGCGACACTTGGGTCATTTGAGCGGTTCCTTGGCGTGCTGATCGAACATTACGGCGGCCGGTTCCCGCTGTGGCTGGCGCCACGACAGGTGGTTGTTGCTTCGATCGTGTCGGATGCGGATGATTATGTGAACGAAGTCGTCGCGGCGCTGAAAAGCGCGGGTCTGAGGGCCGAGGCCGACACGCGCAACGAAAAGATCAATTACAAGGTGCGCGAACATTCGCTTGGCAAGGTGCCGGTCATTCTGGCCATTGGCATGAAAGAGGTTGCGGATCGCAGTGTTTCCATGCGCCGCCTTGGCGACAAGGGCTCAAACGTGACAGAGCTCGACGCCGCTGTCGTTGCGTTGGCCCGCGAGGCAACCCCGCCCGATCTCGTCTGAAAATCAGGGGCCGTGACGGTCGCGGCCCCTGAGAATGACTACTTGTAGCTTTCGGCGAAAACAAAATCGTCGCCGTCGGCACTCGCGTGGCAGGCGATGCAACCCTGATCCATGCCCTTGGCAACCTTGCCGGCAAGCGCCATCCCCATTGGATTCTTGGCGACGGATCCATCCGGATTGAACCTGGTCCAGAACCAGTTCTGGGTGTCCTCGTCAAACCCCGCTTCGCGCTTGAACATGATCGTGATCGCGCCAAGATGGGCCTCGGGGTTGGCGACGACTTCTTCGGCCGTCACACCTTCGGGGCCATAATTCCGTTTGACCAGCAAATCACCGGTTTGGCCTTCGATCGTGGCCTTGCCGATAAACAGTTCCAGCATCGAGCCGTGCGGTTCAGTCCCTTCGTAAGGAGTCTTGTGGATGGAATCCGGGCCGGCGAATTTTTGCGCCAGCATCGCCTTCCAGATCAGGCCAGCATAGCCGACATCATGCTCTGAGCCAAAAGGTGGCATCATTGGCATGGCTTCAGCGTCTGCGGTTTCGGCGGCGGCCGATTTCGCCATCTCGGCCTGGGCCATGGCGGCGGCGGCAGCTTCTTCGGCCTTGGCGGCCTTTTCGGCCATGGCGGCCGCATCGTTCATCGCCTGCTCGGTGGCCGCAGCGGCGGAGGCTGCCGCATCCTCGGCGGCAGAAGCATCGCTTTGGGCTGCCAAAACCGCTTTTCTTGCCGCCGACAGATCCGCTTTCAGCGCATCCATCGCCGCCTGATTGGTGTTGCCCTGATAAATATAGGCACCGATTCCGATTGCCGCGATGATCGCGGGAAGTAGCCAGTTTCTCATGTTTTCTGCTCCATTTCTGAATTCAACGCTGGGATCCCAGACGTTGTGCCGGCCTAATTTTCCGGCGTTTCGGCGGCGGCCTTGGCGGCTTCCGCATCTGCTCTGGCCGCCGCGGCGTCCGCTTTGGCGGCTTCGGCCTCGGCCAGGGCCGCGCGGGCCTGCGCCTCGGCGGCGGCGGCGACATCCTTGGCGGTCGCTTCGGCTGAAAGTGCTGCCTCAAGCGCGGTTTTCGCGGTGGCCAGTTCAACATTGAGCGCGGCGATCTTGCCTTCGGTGTCGCCCTGCGCCTCTGCGATCTCGGCCAGACGGGCATTGGATTCCTCGGCCAGCATGTTTGCCGCGTTGGCCGCGGCCGTCGCTTCGGCCAGTGAATCGTTGGCGGCGGCGAGTTCGGCTTCCTTGGCCGACAACGCGGATTTTGCGGTTTCAAGCGCTGCGCCGGCCTGATCCGCAGCCTGTGTGGCTGCGCTTGCGGCGCTGTCCGCAGCGGCCATGGCGTTGGCGGTCGCCGTCTGTGCGGCAGCGGTCTCGTCATTGGCGGCGGAAACCTTGGCGGCAAGATCCGCGTTTGCGCCGCGCAAATCGCCCATCTTCACCTGCTGGCCGATGGCAACAACCGCAATCACAACCGCGATGATCCAGGGCAATCTGTTCATTTCATTCTCCCGAAAACTGAGGCGCGGACATCACCGTACCTGTCGTTTGTTGTCGTGCCTCGCTGTGTGCAGGCCCTCTGCCCCCTGATACCCCGCTTTGAAATTGAACGCCAGCGTCTCTGTTCGTGTGCCGGGGCCGGCAATTTTCACCGGATCAATGCATTGCCATCAATCGGGCAACAATCCGACCTTAGCGATGAATGCCCACTTGACGTTCTGTCATTCTCAATCCACTTAAGGCGGGCCTGAACCGCTTTGAGCCGCGGCCAACAGGCGCGCCAGAGCAAAGCAACAAAGGACGCGAAACCCATAGCCCGCAGACCACACAACGCGCCCCCGACGCGCGACACCGGACCCCGCGTCAACGAGCGCATCCGCGAAACCGAAATCCGATTGATTGGCGCCGATGGCGAAAATGTCGGTGTCACCTCGCCCTCGCACGGAATGCAACTTGCCGAAGAAGCCGGGCTGGATCTTGTCGAAATCTCGCCCAATGCCAGCCCGCCGGTCTGCAAGGTGATGGATTTCGGCAAATTCAAATACGAACAGCAGAAACGTGAATCCGAAGCGCGCAAGAAACAAAAGACCATCGAGGTCAAGGAAATCAAGTTCCGCCCCAATACCGACACGCATGATTACGACGTGAAAATGCGCAACGTGGTCAAATTTCTGGAAAACGGCGACAAGGTAAAGGTGACCCTGCGGTTTCGTGGACGGGAAATGGCGCACCAGAATCTGGGTTTGGAACTGCTGCACAGGGTTGCGGCGGATGTCGACGAGCTGGGCAAGGTCGAAAACATGCCGAAACTCGAAGGCCGCCAGATGGTAATGATGATCGGACCGGCGAAATAGTCGGAAAACCATCCGGCAAATCGCGTTTCGCTATTCGCCGCCAAGCCGCCTGAGCGCGTCTTGCAGCGCCTTGTCGGCCCCTTTCTCCATCGCCTTTTCAAGATCGCGCCGCAGCTTCTTTTCGGCGGCTTTCTGCGCCTTTTTTGCGTCTTTGCGCAGCTTTTCCGCGGCCTTTAATCGTTCGGATTCAAGCTCTTGATCGAACAGGCCCTTGATATCGGCCTTGTAGTGCAGGTTGGACCAGGGCCCGGTGATCAGTACCGGAACCGACAGGCCCTGCCCATCGCTCGCGAGCGCCGCGACGGGCGTGATCCGGTAGGTCAACCGCTGGTTTCCAAGATCAGCCATCCCCTCGCCCGTAGCGCGGAGCGGATCGCCCTGCACATCCAGATCATCGTTTTTCAGGATGCCGTCCCGGACCGTGAAACTGCCGGTGACCGCCGAAAAGATGGTGCGGCTGCCGGGGCCGCGATACGAGGCGTCCAGATTTCGCAGCATTCCGGCGAGATCAAGGCCGATCATCTCGCCCGGACCCAGATCAAACGATCCATTCCCGGACAGTGTCGCCATCATCCGCGCCATGTTGTCGCCCGAGGTCAACAGCGAAAAATGCATGTCCGCCGTTGAAATCAGCCGGTCATATCCGGCGAAATCGGTCAGCATCGGGCGCAGCAGCACGTCGCTGGCCCGAAGATCGGCGGACATCGACAGCCCCTGCCGGGCGTTGACCACGACCTCGCCGGTAAACGCGCCGCCGTAGGCCTGCAACTCGCGCAAATCAACGACCACACGACCGCCGCTTGCCGCCGCGTGAAGCCGCGTTGTGCCCATCGTGGCGGCGCCAAGGTTGACCGATTCAATCGCCAACAGGATCTCGGCGTCGATCAGCCCAAGACCGGAAAAATCGAACGGGGTCTGCGACCATCCGGGCTGTTCTGCGCCCCTGTCTTTGTCGCCGGACCCGGTGTCGTCTGTGAAATAGGTGCTGAAATCAAGGTCGCGCGCCGCCAGCTTTGCGGTCAGCCGGGGCGTGGCCGCCAATGCAAGGTCGGCGTCGCCCGTGATCTGGTTGCCGTCCACCGCAATCCGGCCCCGTCGCAGAAAGATTTTCGCGTCCCCGGCCCAGGTGATGACCCCCCCCAATTCGACGGCGTGCGGCATGGTGCCGCGGTCCGTGCCCGGTGCCAGCAATTGCAGGAATGCCGGGAAATCGCCCACTTTCGCATCCAGTTCGATCTCGGCACCCGGCGGGTCGAAGCCGGCCCGGCCACTGGCGGTAATCGCGCCGAAATCCGCGTGAAGCTCGCCGCTGACGTCGCTGACACCACCCGAAATCGCGCGTGCCGGGTGCGCGAGCGACATGGCGAACCGGATCGTCTGGCCCTCGACCTCGGCGCGGCCGCGGACATTGGCGGGCTTGCCGTTTGGCAGCGAAAATCGCAAATCGACCTTTTCGACAACCACCGCCGTTCCCGCCGCGTGGTCAAGCCAGGTGATCCGCCCGTCCGTCACGCGGCCAACAGCCAGCGAAACCCCTTCGATGCCAAGTCCTGCGCCGGGATCGGGAACCGGGTTCGCCGGTTTTCCCGGGCCCGGAAATACCCAGTTCGCGCGCCCGTCCGCGTGGCGTTCCAGCAGAATCTCGGGCCGCTCAAGCCGCAACTCGCTGATTTCCACCCGGCCCGCGAACATCGGCAGCAGGCGCACACCGACCAGCAGGTTTTCGGCGCTCAACAGGTCGTCGGTTTCGCTCCAATTCGCGTTTGCCACCGTAAACCGCCCGGTCCGCACACCCAAGACCGGCCAGAATATCGGCCGCACGTCGCCAGACATGCTGATTTCGCGACCCATCCGGTTGGAAATTTCCTGTGCGGCGATTCTGGCGATACGGTCCGCCGGAATAATCGAGATTACCAGCACCACCAGCATTGCCAGCAATACCGCGCCGCCTGTCAGCCTGATGATCCAGCGCATGGCCCCAACTCTCTGCCCGTTCGGGCTTTTGGCCCAGAATACAGGCCCGGGGTGGCTGCCACAAGCGTCTCGACGTCAGGGTTGCGGGCACCCGCATTGGGCGCGAAACTGGCCCAAACCGGAGGAAGCCATGTCAAAGCGAATAGATATCACGATCAACGGCCATATCGCCGAGGTTGCGCTGGCGCGACCCGGGAAAATGAACGCGCTTGATCTGGAAATGTTCGCGGCCATCGCCGCCGCCGGAGAGACGCTGAAACAGAACCGTGATGTTCGCGCCGTCATCCTTTACGGACAGGGCGACAATTTTTGCGCCGGGATCGATACCGGCGTGTTCGGCGAGCTTGTATCGCGCATCGATGAAATCCGCGAACAGATGCTCGACCCGGGGGCGGGCGAAGTTGCGAACATGTTCCAGAAACCCAGCCATGTCTGGCAGGAAATCAACGTGCCGGTGATCGCGTCATTAACCGGTGCGGTTTTCGGCGGCGGCGCGCAGATCGCGCTGGGGGCCGATTTTCGCATCGCTTCGCCGGATATCCGGTTTTCGATCATGGAAAGCAAATGGGGTCTGATTCCCGATATGGGGATCACGCGCAATCTTCCCAAACTGCTGCGCGCCGATCAGGCCAAGGAACTGATGATGACCGCCCGGATACTGAGCGGGTCCGAAGCGCTGGAAATGGGGCTGGTGACGCGGCTGAATGATGATCCTCTGGCGGCGTGTCGGGAATTCGCGGCGCAATTGACCGCGCGTTCGCCTCAGGCGGTGCAAGGGGTCAAATCGCTGGTCGAGCAATCCTGGACCGCACCGGCGGCGGCGACCCTACGGCACGAAGCAGAGCTTCAGGCCGCCATCATCGCCAGCCCAAATCAGATCGAAGCGGTAATGGCAAACGTCCAGAAACGGCTGCCGGAGTTCAAATAGAGCAACGCCCGGAATTTGTGATGCCAGCGAAACATGGCCCGCGCGACTGCGAAGTGGCCCGTCGCCGGGGGCCGTTCGGCTTTGCCATCGGCTTGGCTGTCGACGATCCGGGGCGGAACACGTTTTGCATGATTGCGGCGTCAGTCGCTCCATCAGCGAAATGGCGGTGGCAGTGATTCGGGAATCCTCGCGATTTCGCGGCGACTCCCGCAAATCCTCCACAGATGTTAATAGAATCCGGGCAAAAAGCGCCCATCCAGAAACAATCTGCGTCGAATGGCGAAATTGTCCCGAACTTGGCGGTAATATGTCCGATTTGTGTCAAACTTGGGCCAATTTCATCGGGCATATATCAGGCATTGAGTAACCCGGCACGATGCCAGTTGCCCGGGTGGCGTACAGGTAAATGTGAGTATCCGGCCAGCATCGACTGGCCCAACAAATGGTCCCGGATCGGAGCGCCGAGGCGTTTCCGGTTCGGGGTCTGATTTTGGAGACGCCGGAAAACGGCTTTCCCCGCATCGGACCGCCGAAAACATCAGACCTGCGGGGACATGTCGCCGGGGCAGGGGGCGAATTGCCGAAAATTCAATCCAGCCGTCTGGCCGTCTGGTGGGCTGGCCGTCTAGCCAACAAGCCGGCCAGCCGTCTAGTCCACTAGACCAATGGATTCGACCGTAACATCATGTTATTGCCTGACAATATCAAGATTTACGCCTGAGACCCTGTCAGAATATGACGTGTCGTTGTCTTCTTGGGTGGCCGTCATTTCGGCCGGGGCATCGTGCAATATCCGTCTGGCGATGCGTTAGTGGACATTCACCGGCGACAGATCGTGCTGGCGCGCCAGTGCGAATGCCAGCCCCTTGTCACGCGCCAGCGCCAATCGCTGACCGTCCGGGTCATGCACTGCGTATATTTGCGCGACGTCTCCGGTTTGCGCCCGGATTTCCGGCGGCAGGTCGCTGACATCGACCGGGCGAACATAGACGATCCGGCGCCGGTCCAAATTCGGAAGTTTCACTTTTGTATTCATCTGTGCCTCCGCTCATTCGGTGATCGGGATAGTGCGGACCCTCGTCTCGGCTGCGGCGCGTTTCAGATCGACCAGCAGCAATCCGTTTTCCAGCTTGGCGCCGGTAACTTCCACGCCGTCGGCCAGAACGAAAACGCGCTGGAATTGTCGCGCCGCGATCCCCCGGTGCAGAAAGGCCCGTTCGTCGCCGGTATCGGGGTGTTGGCCGCGAATGGCCAGTTGCCGGTTTTCCAGCGTGATGCTCAGATCGCCCTCGCCAAATCCGGCCACGGCCAGCGTGATCCGATAGGAATCGTCGCCCGATTGCTCGATATTATAGGGTGGATATCCGTCATTGCCGGATTTGACCGTGCGTTCGACCAGCCGGTCAAGCTGTTCGAATCCCAAAAGGAACGGATGCGACGAAAACGTCATTCGTGTCATTTTATCAAGCCCTTGCACCAAAGCGACTTTGCCATCGCGGCCCCGGAACTTGGCGGCCACCTGATGAATATGGGATCACGGGCCACCGGGTGCAACCTCGGGACGCAAACTGGTTCTTTGAGCAACCGCGCCTGCCGTGTAGGATCGCTGCCAACATATATCCAGCCAGAGGCGCGAAACCCCATGAGCACACCGTCACAGATGGAGCGGAACGAAGTGTTGCGGGTCGAACTGAAAATGATGATCCGCGAACACCGGGATCTGGACGACGCAATCGCCGCGTTGGACGATGGCGGGCGCGCCGATCCGCTGACGCTGCGACGGTTGAAAAAGGCCAAGCTGGCGCTCAAGGACCAGATCGCCAGAATCGAAGACGAACTGACCCCGGATATCATTGCGTAAGGGGCGTGAAGCGTTGTATTCGGGCCTTCTTTGCAAGGGCGAAGGGGCTTGGGCATGGCCATTATCAGGATCGGTATCATCATGGGCAGCCAGTCGGACTGGGCGACGATGAAAGCCGCCACCGATATTCTGGACGAACTTGATATCCCGTACGAGACCCGCATCGTGTCGGCCCACCGCACGCCCGACCGGTTATGGGAATACGGCGAAAGCGCCGCGAAACGCGGACTGCAGGTAATCATCGCGGGCGCCGGCGGGGCCGCACATCTGCCCGGAATGATGGCGTCCAAGACCCGTGTCCCGGTGCTGGGCGTTCCGGTCGAAACCAAGGCGCTGGGGGGGCTGGATTCACTTTACTCCATCGTCCAGATGCCACGCGGATATCCGGTCGGGACCATGGCAATCGGCACTGCAGGGGCCGCCAATGCCGGCCTGATGGCGGCGGCGATACTGGCAAATGGCGACGCCGAGATCGGCAGGCGGCTGGATCAGTGGCGCGCGGCGCTTGGTGCGGCGGTTGCGGACCGCCCAAACAATGGCTGAGCCGCTACCGCATGGCGCGGTGATCGGCATTCTGGGCGGCGGGCAACTCGGCCGGATGCTGGCGGTCGCGGCGGCGCGTCTGGGTTACGTTGCGCATATATTCGAGCCCCTTGCCGATCCGCCCGCCGGTCAAGTCGCCGACCGGGCAACCTGCGCGGATTATTCCGACCTCGACGCAGTTCGCGGATTCGCCAAAGCGGTGGACGTCGTTACGTTCGAGTTCGAGAACATCCCGACCGCCACACTGGACGCGATTGAATTGACCACCCCGGTGCGCCCAAGTCGCCGGGCGCTGGCCATATCGCAGGACCGGCTGGACGAAAAGCAGTTTCTGAACGCACTGGGTCTGGCCACGGCACCGTTTGCCGCCGTCAACGGTGCCGGTGACCTTGATCGTGCACTGTCCGAGATCGGCACACCGGCGATCCTGAAAACCCGGCGGCTTGGCTATGACGGCAAGGGGCAGGTGCGGATCGATGCGGCAGCGGACCCGGCGTCCGCGTTTGCGATTCTGGGCCATGCTCCCGCCATTCTCGAAGGCCTCGTGGATTTCAGCCACGAAGTCTCGGTCATCGGTGCGCGCGACGGCGATGGCGCAGTGGTCTGTTTTGACCCCGGCGAGAACGTGCACCGCGCGGGCATATTGCACACGACGAATGTTCCGGCACGGCTTTCGGTGCAACAATCCACCGATGCGGTGATCCTGACCGGGCGTATTTTGAATGTGCTCGAATACGTCGGGGTGATGGGCGTTGAATTGTTCGTCACAATCGACGGTCTGATCGTCAACGAGATCGCGCCCCGGGTCCACAATTCGGGCCATTGGACCCAGAACGGATGCGTGGTCGACCAGTTTGAGCAACATATCCGCGCCATCGCGGGCCTGCCACTGGGCGACGGGCGGCGCCATGCCAACGTCATGATGACCAATCTGATGGGCAACGAGGTGGAGGACGCGGCGTTGTTGCGCGAAACGGATGCCGCACTGCATTTTTACGGCAAGACCGAGGCGCGCGCGGGGCGCAAGATGGGACATGTCAACCGCATCACCGGGAGGCCCTGAAAACCCGGGTTTCAGTCGATTTTCGCCCGGACAAAATCAATCAGCTTCAGTTCCGGATCAAAGGACCCTTCGTGCAGGAATGTCAGCGTTTGCGCGATGACAAAGGGGTTCAGCATCATGAAAGTATGGGTTGCGGGCAACACGATATGGTCGGTCATCCCTTCCAGTCGCGTGCTTGCAATGGAGACCTTTCCGTCATCCTGCCCGGCAATCAGGTAGGAAAACAACGGGCTGATCGACCGTCGGCCGGCGATGATTCCCAGTTCGAAATCGGCGGGCCCAAGGCTTTCGGGCAGTTGATCCGCCCCGACCCCCAACGCGACACCCGCAGGTCCATTGAACCAGGCGAAGGCGCGGTAATTCCGGAAACGGTTGACGATTTCGCTGCCGTGATTGGGCGGGGCCAGCATCACGACACGGCCCAGACTGATCGGGCGACTGCCGCGAAGGTAGGCGCGCAACAGGATTCCGCCCATGGAATGGGTTACGAAATGTATCCGCCCCGCGCCGCAGCGCGCAACCGCTTCGGGCACGATGGTGTCGGCCAGCCGCTGAACCGGCTCGGTGGTCGATGGATAAGAGATGTTGACGGTCCGGAAACCGTCGGCGCGCAGCGCCAGCTCCATCGGCGAAAGGGACGCGGATGTCCGCGCGAGCCCGTGCAGCAGCACAACACAATCCGCCAGCGCAAGGCCGGGTGCGGCGAATAATAGCACCAAAGCAAGGACCACGGGTTTCATGCGGGTAACATAGGCGGAATGGTCGTCGGTTTCCATGGAATCGCGCGGGGCAGTCAAAATGCCTTGGGGTAAATCAGTTCGCGCGGCAACGCACTGAAATCGGCGGCGTCAAAGACGCAGGCGGCGGTGAATTCGCTGGCAAACGGCGTGTCGAAGGCTTCCGCCTGTTCCACTTCGTAGCCGAACCGACCGTAGTATTTCGGGTTCCCCAAAACGAACGCCGCTGTCCAGCCGCCCTCTTCTGCGGCTTCGGTCGCGATGCGGATCAGCGTCGACCCGATCCCGGTTTTCTGGCGGTCCGGATGAACCGACACGGGTGCCAGCACCAGACAGGTCTCGGGCAAGATGAATTTTGACAGGATCACGTGGCCGATCAGTTCTTCACGGTCCGTGGCCACATATTCGAGGACGATGTCGCCGTCACGCCGCAATTCCTCGACCAGCAGCGACTCGTCGTGGCGACCGAATGCGGATTCGACCAATTGTGGGATTTTCGGATAATCCCGCGGATTTGCAGGACGGACAAACATGATTTCGACGCTAGCACGGTTCGCGGTTGGCGCAAACGGAAACGCGGATTTCAGCGCCTGAAAAGTGACAAGGGGATTTGGCAGGCGGGCAGGTGATGCCGGCACCCGGTGGCACTGTGCGACAAAACCGATACACAGAGGCCGTGCTTGCAGGGCAACAGGCAGGGGAAGACAGGCCCACCACAAGACGGGAATTTATGGGCATCAAAGTGGACTTCCGGCTGGCTGCCCGTCCGTTTGCATGGGTGTGAGTTCTCACGGCGTTGTTCATTCGATCCATCTCTGAAAAGCTGAATATTGCGTCAACGGAAGCGCCAAAAGGAGAACCGGCGGAACACTCACCAGAATGCCAACCGGTGCCACAGGACCGGGGGTTATTGATTGCGCGGTTGACGCGCGGCGAACGCCCGGCAGATGTCGGCTCGGCCATGGGGGTGAGCGTGCGATCGGTTTGCAATTGGCGCGTATGCTGGTGCGAATATGGGTTGGCCGGTTTCAGGGTCGCGCGTCGCGGCCCAACAGGAGCCCGAACCGGACGCGCCACGCTCCGCCCCGTGCCAGGTTCGCCCGCGCGCCGGGTCGCGACATTCCAACTGACAACGCCCGTACCGGCGGCCGTTCCGGACCGATCGGGCGCGGCACCTCGCCAGCCTCTTGACACATCGCGACGCCCGGCCCATCCGTGGCACCATGTTTGATTTGCGCCCCGTCGGCTATGTCATCGGCCTGTTGGTCACGACCTTGGGCGTTGCCATGCTGGTGCCGATGCTGATCGACATGGCAGACGGCAACGGCCACTGGCCGGTCTTTGCTGTCTCGGTATTCCTGACCTGCGTGACGGGCGGATTTCTGGCCATCACCTGCGTGAGCGGGACCGGCACCGGGCTGAGCCTGCAACAGACCTTTCTGCTGACCACGACCGTCTGGCTGGCCCTGCCGGTATTTGGCGCGTTGCCGTTTTGGTTCGGCGCGACCGAAGCCCGGTTCGTGGATGCGTTCTTTGAGGCGATGTCCGGGCTGACGACGACGGGGTCCACGGTTTTCTCGGGGTTGGACGACCTGCCGCGCGGGCTGCTGCTGTGGCGCGGGCTTTTGCAATGGTTCGGCGGGATCGGCATTATCGTCGTGGCGATGGTGTTCCTGCCGATGCTCAAAGTCGGTGGAATGCAAATATTTCGTACCGAAAGCTTTGAAATGATGGGTAAAATTCTGCCCCGCGCGGCAGAAATTGCCACCAAGATTTCGGCGATCTACTTCGGGCTGACGTTGGCGTGCGTTATTTCCTATCTCATCGTCGGCCTTTCGCCGTTTGACGCGCTGGTTCACGCGCTGACCACGATGTCGACAGGCGGCTTCTCGACGCATGACGCTTCGTTCGGCAGATTTTCGGGGGCCGCGGAATATGTCGCTTCGGTCTTCATGATCCTCGCGAGCCTGCCGTTCGTGCGCTACGTGCAATTGCTCGCCGGAACCGCGCGCCCACTGTTTCGCGATACTCAGGTGCGGGATTATATCCTGTTGATATCCGCGCTGGTGGTGATCCTTACGGCGTACCGGTTGCGGGTCAACGGCGACCTTTTGGAGCATTCTGTCCGCGAGGCGCTGTTCAACGTGACCTCGATCATCTCGGGCACCGGTTACGCGAGCGTGGATTACCAGTTGTGGGGCAGTTTTCCGGTCGCGGTCTTCTTTCTGATCGGTCTTGTCGGTGGTTGCGCGGGGTCAACCTGTTGTTCTGTAAAGATATTCCGTTATCAGTTGCTGATTGCATCGATCCGCACGCAGATCAAGCGCATCCATTCGCCGCACGGAATATTCACCCCCCGCTACGGCCAACTGCCGATCACCGAGGAAATCATATCCTCGGTCATGGCGTTTTTCGTCTTGTTTCTGGTTTCACTGGCGGTGCTGGCGCTGTTGCTGGCGTTTACCGGGCTTGACGCGATTACCGCGATTTCGGGTGCTGCGACGGCGCTGGCCAATGTCGGTCCGGGTCTGGGGCCGGAGATCGGGCCCTCGGGCAATTTCGCGGGCCTGAACGATGGCGCGAAATGGCTTTTGATCGCCGGGATGTTGATCGGACGGCTCGAACTGATGTCGGTCTACGTGCTTTTCACCATCAGTTTCTGGCGGAGATGACCATGGCAGCCACCAATCGTCCGCTGGGCGTCGAGATCGCGCGCACGCTCAAGGCCCACGGCGTCGACGTGGTTTTCGGCATTCCGGGCGTCCACAACATCGAGCTCTATCGCGGCCTGGAGGCGGCCGGGCTGACCCATGTCCTTGCCCGCCACGAACAGGGCGCGGGTTTCATGGCCGACGGCTATGCCCGCGCCACCGGCAAGCCGGGGGTGGCGTTCGTGATCACCGGACCGGGGCTTTGCAACATCATGACCCCGATGGGGCAGGCCTATGCCGACTCGGTGCCGATGCTGGTGATATCGTCCTGTCTGGACGAGACCGCGGCCAAACAGGGGCAGCTTCATCAGATGAAGGACCAGTGCGGCGCGGCGGCCTGTGTGTGCGACTGGTCGCAACAGGCGCAAGGCCCCGACAGTGCCACGCGGCTGCTGGATCGCGCATTTGCGGAATTCGCGTCGCAACGACCGCGCCCCAAGCACATTCAGGTTCCGATCGCTGATTTGAGCCAGCCGGTCGGCACCTTGTCCGCACCAATGGGCCGGGATGATGCGGCGCAAACACCCGTTCCCGGCGATGCCGATCACGCGAAACTGGCGATGTTATTGGCACGGGCCCGGCGTCCGCTGATCATCCTTGGGGGTGGGATCAGACCCCAGCCTAAATTTGATTTCGGCGCGAAATTCAGCCGCTTGGGGATTGCCAGTTTTACCACATATGCCGGTCGCGGGTTGATCGCGGACGACGAACCGTTGCACTTCGGCGCCACGCTCGGCCGCCCGGACAGCGAAAAAATTCTTGCGTCGGCTGATCTTGTGGTGGCCGTCGGCACCGAATTGTCCGAGACCGACCTGTGGCGGGATACCCTTGGTCATCGCGCGCAACTGGTGCGGATCGACACCGATCCCGCCGTGCTTCAAGACCGGCACAACGCCGCAATAGCGATCCTTGGCGATGGTACGCAGGTTCTCGCCAAGGTTTTCCTTGCGCTCAAGGGACAAGCACAAAAGAACGGTTGGTCGAGCGCCGAGGTCGCAAGCGCACGTTCCCGCTGGCGGGCCGAGGCGGATGCCGACCGGCCCGGCATCGTGCCGGTCTGCGATGCCATCCGTGCCGTGGTTCCGGGCGAAACGATCTTTTATTCCGACATGACCCAGTTCGCCTATGTCGCCACCGAGGCCTATCCGATGCCTCTGCGCGGCGCGCGTGGCCTGTGCCAGTGGCACCATCCCACCGGTTTCGGGACGCTGGGTTATGCCGTGCCCGCGGCGATTGGCGGCAAGATCGCGCGGCCCGACGCGCCGGTGATTGCCATCGCAGGCGACTACGGATTCCAGTATACGATGCCCGAACTGGGGGTTGCGGTCGAACTGGGGCTAAGCCTGCCGATCCTTCTGTGGGACAACGGCAAACTGAAAGAGATCGAGGATTGCATGTCCGGTGCCCAAATCGCACCGACCGGCGTCGTCGCGCGCAACCCCGATTTTATGAAACTGGCCTCGGCGTTCGGGGCACGGTCGGCAGAACCCGGCGATCTGGCGGCGTTTCGGGACGCGCTGGCCGATGCGCTGGCGGCGAACTTACCCACGCTGATCCGTGTAACGCCCGCGATCAGCGGTTAGACCGGGATCGGTGTGTGCGCGGCCCGCACCACCCCTCTGTCAGTTCCAGCACGACACCTTGACGGTGAAATCCCCGGCCATGAACGCCAGATCCTCGGCATCGACCGCGTCAAATGCGGTGGAACGCCCAAAGGTCACGCCATGGCGCTGCAGCAATTCCATGATCAAACCGGACTTGATGGCAAAATTCACGTATTCCGGCAGGTTGGCGTCGGCTTCGGGTTTCAGCAACTGCATCCCGATCACCGCTCCCCGGTCATCCAGGACCGGTCCGCCGACATCGCCGGCCTCAAGAAAGGCCGATACCCTGATTTCGTCCTCGTTCCCCATCGCCCCGCTGGTCGCGGTCAGGGTGCCGTAGTTCAGCGCGGCAATTTCCATGACATCGGGAAACGAGAATCCGGCGACCGTGATCTCAGTGCCGATCTGCGGTGCCTCGTCGGAAAACAGCGCGAACGAGGCGGGCGTATAGGCGGATTTCGGGCGCAGCACGGCCAGTTCCATGCGGGGATTGTTTGTCACCACCTTCAGGTCGACATCCTCGCCGATCGTGATCCGGCGGCAGGATTCAACGTTCGAAGAATGCGTCAGAACGAATCCGTCTGCGGATATCAGGAAACCGGACGCCGATCGCGTTGGCGCCAGCGTTTCGATGCCGGTGGTCAGATCAAGCGGCTCTTCGTCGCCCTGCCCAAAGCCCAACGTCTCGTCCAGCACGTAATTGTCCAGCGGTGAAAAGCTGTTGTACATCGCCGTGACCAGAGGTTGCATTTCGCTGTCCCGTTCCGGTTTCCAGACCAGCGTGAACCCCTTGACCAGCCCGTTGGTGGTTCTGGCATAGGTGTACGAGACCACTTCGTCGTTGCGCCCCGACAGCACAAACCAGTCGCGCTTGCGCACCCGGTAGCCTTCGGGCGGGATATAGTCGAAGGTTTCCATGATGTCATAAAGGCTGCGCAAGGTATCGCGCCCACCTTCCTGGCTGATCAGCATGGCCCGTGTGTCGCTGTTGCCCCGAGGTTTGAAATGAACGAAGGGCGGTTCGAATTCGCTGAAGACGACCAGGTTGACCGGCATCAGCATCTCGATCCCGGCATCCAGATTGCGCACCGTCTGAACCCCCAGCCGCCCGATGATGTCGTCGTAACGCTTTTTCAGGAGCAGGACCTGCGTCTCGGTCAGATACCCCGTGGTCTCGTAACCTTCGCGTTCCTGAAAGCCGCGGATCGCGGCGCGGGTACCGCGCCCGTAGGATCCGTCGATGGCTTTGTCGTAATCGCCGGTCCAGACCATGTAGGTCTGGTATTGCTTTTTCTGATCGCGGGTCCAGCCCCGCTCGTTCGCTTGGGTCGCTCGCAGGTCGGGATCGGGAATGGGCGCATCGGGATCGACGATTTCGGCGGCCTCTTCCGGCAATTCGGGTTCTGCCGCCGGTTCCGGCGTGGTGATGGCCACCTCTTCCGCTTCGGTAATCGTCCCGCCGGTTTCGCCGGCGGGCGGTTCAGTCGCACCGGGATCCGGTTCGGGTGCCGGTTCGTCAATGATCACCGTGCCGATGGTCGCCGCCGGGTCCGTGCCCGTTTCCGAGCCCGCATCGGTGCCCGCGTCAGCCGTCGCGTCCGGTTGGGCGCCCGGTTCGGTATTGGCCGCCAGCGGCCAAAGCTGGCTGACATGGGACGAACCCGAGGAAACCATGCTGTCCTGCGGAATCTGGTTCTGCGCCTTCAGGCCGGTCATCAGCGCCAGCGCTTCGTCGCGCTCAAACGGTCCCAGTACGATGGCGTACCAGCCGCTGGTGGTCAGAAAGGCGCGGGTTTCCGGAAAGGAAGCCGCGAAATCCTGCGCGCGGGCGTGGGTGTCGCGAATGGAGCGTTCGCTGGCCACCTGAATCCAGGCCTGCGCCAACGCCGTTTTCGGCATCAATGCCATTGCCATCATCAACCCCAGCGCCGCAACGGCCCAAAGCGATTTCTTGAAATATCTGTTTTGGAAACTCACAGCAGCCACCCCTGAAGACTCAACCCAGCACTTCGCGCGGCAAGTCTAGCAAATACGGGCCGAAATGCGCAATCGCATTACCCATCCCTGATTGACCCTTTCCAAGCTGTTGCCTATTGAGAACGCGCGCGACGCGCAGCGCACCCCGCCTGGCGGGAAAAAGGGACATTACGATGGTATCGGGCGGCAAACCGGCGAGTTTCCAGGAAGTGATCCTGCGGCTTCAGGACTACTGGGCGCGGGCGGGCTGTGCGATATTGCAGCCCTACGACATGGAAGTCGGCGCGGGAACCTTTCACCCGGCGACCACGCTCAGGGCGCTGGGGCCGAAACCCTGGGCGGCGGCCTATGTGCAGCCCTCTCGCCGCCCGACCGATGGCCGCTACGGCGAAAACCCCAACCGGTTGCAGCATTATTACCAGTTTCAGGTGCTGATGAAGCCCAGCCCGCCGGATTTGCAGGACCGTTATCTCGGTTCGCTCGCGGCGATCGGCATCGATATGGATATGCACGACATCCGCTTTGTCGAAGATGATTGGGAAAGCCCCACTTTGGGCGCCTGGGGGCTGGGTTGGGAGGTCTGGTGCGACGGCATGGAAGTGTCGCAATTCACCTACTTTCAACAGGTTGGCGGGCATGACTGTCACCCGGTTTCGGGCGAGCTGACCTATGGTCTGGAACGGTTGGCGATGTATGTTCTGGGCGTGGATCACGTCATGGATATGCCGTATAACGACCCGAATTCATCCGTGCCCATGTCCTATGGCGACGTTTTCCGCCAGAACGAACGCGAATACTCGCGCTACAATTTCGATACCGCCAACACCGATGCGCTGCTCCGGCATTTCGAAGATGCCGAAACGGAATGTGCCGCCATTCTCGCGGCGCCCGCGCACGACCCCAAAACCGGCCAGCCGATCATCATGGCCGGCCCGGCCTATGATCAATGCATCAAGGCAAGCCACCTGTTCAACCTTCTGGATGCACGCGGCGTGATTTCGGTAACCGAGCGGCAGGCCTATATCGGGCGGGTGCGCGGTCTTGCAAGGATGTGCGCCGACGCGTTCGTCAAGACACCCGCCGGAGGGAACGCAAGATGAAAGGTAAGATTCTGATGGGCGGAATGCTGGGTGTTGTCGCACTGCTTGGGGCAGGCATGTGGTATTATCAGAACTACGCCTACTATGACGTGTTTGAAAATCCCAATTTCACCGTGCGCCTGACCCGCGTGGGCAACGGGTTTCCCGCGCCGATACTTACGCGCGATTTGACGGTCCTGAATGCGATGACCAGCCCGCTGAAGTTTCGCGCCTGCTTCACGGTGCAGAATTCGATTCCCATGCTGACCGAGACTTTCGAGATTTACGAAAACCCGACCCCGCTGCGGTCGCCCGGTTGGTTCGAGTGTTTCGACTACGCACGGATCACCGAGGATCTGGACTCCGGCAGCGCCATCGCGTTTCTGGGCGAGCGCGATTTCAGCGATGGGGTCGACCGGGTGGTGGCGGTCTATCCGGACGGTCGAGCCTTTGCCTGGAATCAGCTCAATGACAAATACGCGAATTAGGGGATGATGGTCTTGATGCGCCTGAACTCGCTGTCACCGATCCATGTAGGGCGACCCGGACACCGGCGGGGCGGGGCTGTACATGCCTGATCTTCTGCTAGAACTTTTCAGCGAGGAAATCCCGGCGCGGCTGCAGAAACGCGCCAGCGAGGACTTGCAGCGCCTGATCACCAACGGTCTGGTCGACGCCGGACTGACCTACGAGGCCGCCGCCGCCTTTGCCACCCCGCGCCGTCTGTGCCTGCATGTGACCGGCCTGCCGGCCCGGTCGCCCGATCTGCGCGAGGAACGCAAGGGGCCGCGCGTGGATGCGCCCGACAGGGCGGTCGCCGGTTTTCTGCAGGCGACCGGCCTGACGCGCGAACAGCTCGTGGTGCGCGATGAAAAGAAGGGCCCGACCTATTTCGCACTGACCGACCGACCGGGCCGACCGGCGGGCGATATCGTGGCTGAAATCGTGGCCGGGACCATCCGCGCGTTTCCCTGGCCCACCAGCATGCGCTGGGGTGACGGAAATCTGCGCTGGGTGCGTCCGCTGCAACAGATATTTTGCCGGTTGTCCGATGATGCCGGGAACGAAGCGGTTGCGGTTTCGGTGGACGGCGTGCCGTGCCGGACTACGGTCACCGGGCATCGGTTCATGGGCGGAAAGCCGTTTTCGGTCACCTCGTTTGACGATTACGTCGCCAAACTGAAGGCGCATCATGTCATTCTGGACCCGGTCGAGCGCGCCGACCACATCCGTGCCGAGGCGGAAACTCTGGCCTTTGCGCAAGGCATGGAAGTCGTCGAAGACAAAGCGTTATTGACGGAGGTCGCGGGTCTGGTCGAATGGCCGGTCGTGTTGATGGGATCGATCGGGGCGGATTTCCTGGACCTGCCGGGCGAGGTATTGCAGACCTCGATGCGGGAGCATCAGAAATTCTTCTCTGTTCGCAACCCACGGACCGGGCGGATCGAGAAATTCATTACCGTCGCCAACCGTGAAACTGCCGACAATGGTGCGGTCATTCTGGCGGGGAACCAGAAAGTGCTGGCGGCGCGGTTGAGCGACGCCAAGTTTTTCTGGGAAAACGATCTGCGGGTGCCGCTGGCGGATATGGCCCGGACACTTGGCAACGTCACTTTCCACAACAAGCTCGGCTCGCAGGCCGAAAGGATCGACCGCATCGCCGCATTGGCGCGCGATATTGCCCCGATGGTCGGTGCCGATGCCAATCTGGCGGCGCAGGCGGCGCAGGTTGCCAAGGCCGATCTGGCAAGCGAGATGGTGGGGGAATTCCCCGAACTCCAGGGCGTGATGGGACGGTATTATGCCATCGCCGCCGGGTTGGACGATGCCGTGGCGCTGGCTTGTCAGGAACATTATTCGCCGCTGGGGCCGGGGGATAGGGTCCCAAACGCACCGGTTTCGGTGGCCGTGGCGATGGCCGACAAGATCGACATGTTGACCGGGTTCTGGGCGATTGACGAAAAGCCGACCGGCAGCAAGGACCCGTTTGCGCTCAGACGTGCGGCGCTGGGGGTTATTCGGCTGGTTCTTGGGAATGGGCTGCGATTGAAGATTGCGCAGATTGTGGATGGTCTTGCGCCGGTCATCCCCGTGCAGGCAGGGACCTCCCACGTCGCGCCCGTCTCCGAAAAAGGTCCCCGCCTGCGCCGGGATGACGGCAATATTGCAACCGATCTCCTTGCCTTCCTCCACGACCGCCTCAAGGTCCATCTGCGCGAGCAAAAAATCCGCCACGACGTCATCGATGCCTGTCTCGCCATGCCCGGCAACGACGACCTCGTGCTGCTGGTCGCAAGGGCGACTGCGCTCAACGATTTTTTGGGCACCGACGATGGCGATAACCTGGTGCAGGGGTTCAGACGCGCCAACAACATACTGACGCAGGCCGAGGCGAGCGATGGCGTCGCCTACGAGGGCACGCCCGAGGTAAGGTTCGCCAAGGATGCCAGCGAAACGGCAATGTTCAAGGCGCTCGACAAAGCCGAGGCCGCCATTGCACCCGCGCTCAAGGCCGAAGATTTCGCCGCCGCCATGACGGCCATGGCCGCCCTGCGCGCGCCGATCGACGGGTTTTTCGAGGCTGTGCAGATCAACACCGATCACCAGATCACCCGCCGCAACCGGCTGTGTCTGCTCCATCGCATTCGCGCCGTGATGGGACAGGTCGCCAGGTTCGAGGCGCTGGAAGGATAATTCCCCAAGGGGGCGTGCTGTGCGCACGCCCTTCCGTCTCTGGAATGCCGCAGCGCAGCAATTTTGCTTGCCAGCGCAGCATTTCGCCCTATTCTGGCGGGAAACAGAAAGAGCCCCGATGAGCGAACCCGCCGGAATTCAACGGCTTGGCAAAGACGCGAATGTCGACGCGCACTGCTTTGGTGCCCGCGCCGCCCGGCTGGCCAAATTGCGGCAACTGGGGCTTCCGGTGCCGCTGGCCTATGGCATTTCGACCGATGTCGTCCGACGGATCGCGGCCGGACAGTTGCCCGATATCACCGCACTGCTGGCCAATTTCGGCGAGCGCGGCATCGTTTCGATACGGTCAAGCCCGGTCGAACGGGCCTGGGGCGGGCCCGAGACTCTGCTCAACATCGGGCTGAACGCCGATATCCACGGCAAATTGCGTCACCGGCTGGGCGACGCGGCAGCCAACGCGCTATATGCCCGGTTCGTGCAGGAATATTCGATCCACGTGGCGCGACTGGACGCCGAGGCTTTCGCCGGCATCGGCACGCCCGCGGATGGCACCGCCGAAACGCTGGACGCGTCGCTGCAGATTTATGCCGCCGAAATGGACGAACCGTTTCCCCAGGATCCGGTGCAGCAGATGGGCCATGTCCTGCGTTCGCTGGCGCGCGCATGGGATGGCACGTCGGCGCGGTTGCTGCGTCAGGCGCGCGGCGCGCCCGTTGATGCCGGGCTGGGCCTGATCGTGCAACGCATGGCGCTGGGTCTTGGTGCCGGGCAGAGCGGCGCGGGCGTGGTCCAGTTCGTCAAACCCTCCACCGGGGAACCCGCCGTGCGCGGACGGTATATGCCCGAAAGTCAGGGGCGCGATGCCATCGCGGCGGGAAAGGCGGCGGCGTATATCGCCAGCGACAAGCGCGGCGTCGCGCTCGAAGACCTGCTGCCCGGCGGTCTGAAAGAAATGCGCGCCTTCGCGGAAATCGCCCGGATGGGCTGCCGCGATGCGCTCAGGTTCGAATTCACGCTGGAGGACGGAAAAATCTGGCTGCTGGATGCGGCCCCGGCGGATCGCAACCCTCGCGCGGCGGTTCGAATCGCGGTCGATCTGGCCAACGACGGTGCGATCAGCCGCAAATCGGCCCTGCTGCGCGTAGAGCCGCGCAATTTGCAGCAATTGCTGCATCCGCAGGTCGACCCCGAGGCCGCGTGCGACGTATTTGCCAACGGGCTGGCCGCCAGTCCCGGTGCCGCTTCGGGGCGAATCGTGTTCTCGGCGAACGCCGCGCAAGCCTCGGCGGCCCGCGAAGAGCCGTCGGTTCTGGTGCGCGTCGAAACCAGCCCCGAAGATATTCGCGGCATGCATGCGACCAAGGCCGTCCTGACCGAACGCGGTGGCATGACCAGCCACGCCGCTGTCATCGCGCGCGGTCTGGGCCTGCCTTGCGTGGTCGGGGCTTCGGGCATGTCTCTGAATTTCAAAGAAAAAACCTTGACGACGTCGGATGGCCGGGTGTTCCACGAGGGCGACACGATCACCGTGGACGGGACCAACGGCCTTGCGATGGCCGGCGAGACAGCGATGGTGCGCCCCGATCTCGACGGGGCGTTCGCCACGCTGATGGGCTGGGCCGACGAATTCCGCGATATCAGCGTACGCGCCAATGCCGACACGCCCAGCGACGCCCGTATCGCCCGGATTTTCGGGGTCGACGGAATTGGCCTGTGCCGGACCGAGCACATGTTTTTCGAACAGGACCGCCTGACGGTGATGCGCGAAATGATCTTTGCCGATCATGGCGCCGACCGTCGCGCGGCGCTGGAACGCCTGTTGCCGATGCAGCGAAGCGACTTTGCCGAACTGTTTGAAATCATGCGGGGATTACCGGTCTGCATTCGCCTGTTCGACCCGCCGTTGCACGAATTCCTGCCCCATTCCCGCGAGGCGATGCAGGAACTGGCCGAGGCGATGGACCTGCCGGTCAGCCAGGTGATTGCCCGGCGCGAAGGTCTGGCCGAATTCAATCCGATGTTGGGGATGCGCGGCGTACGGCTGGGGATCACGGTGCCGGAAATCTACGAAATGCAGGCCCGGGCGATTTTCGAGGCGACCGTTCAGGTATCGCGCAAGGGCGATGCGGTCGTGCCCGAAATCATGATCCCGCTGGTTTCCGCCGCGCGCGAGGTGGAACTGGTCAAGGGGCGCATCGATGCGGTTGCCGCGGCCGTAAGCCGTGAAACCGGCACCGTGTTCACCTATCGGCTGGGGGCCATGGTAGAAACGCCGCGCGCCGCGCTCAGGGCGGGGGATCTGGCGGCAAATTGCGCGTTTCTAAGCTTTGGGACCAACGATCTGACGCAGATGGCCTATGGGCTAAGCCGCGATGACAGCGGCCGGTTCATGCGCGAATATGTGAACCAGCAGGTCTTTGCCGAAGACCCGTTTCACACGCTGGATACCGATGGAGTCGGTGAATTGCTGCTGCTTGCCAGCGAACGGGGCCGCAGCGCCAACCGTGATGTGGTCCTGTCGGTTTGCGGCGAACATGGCGGCGACCCGGATTCGATCGGCTTCTGTCGGGCGGCGGGGTTTGATTACGTGTCCTGCTCGCCCTACCGGGTGCCCATCGCCCACCTGGCTGCGGCGCAACATGCGGTGCGGGAAACCCGCAAATCCACCGAAGATCTGGTGGTGAAATAGCGTTCCGATACTAAATGGCGGAAATCAAAGCAATATTCGCGGTGTCCGGGCCTGGTTGAAAATGCAAAGACCGTTACGCCGATAAAGACGGATAGTTGCGGTTTCGACACGAAACGGCCTTCGACCCTGCCGCGCGCCTATTAATTTCAAGCCAAACCTGCAATTCAGGCGCTGTCGGGGCCTGGTTGGAAATGGCCATGCACGATGTAGGGGTAGGGTTGATGCGAATCTCTCTGGCTGCGGGGGCTTTCCTTGTTCTGCTGTTGACGGCGGGCGGTCAGGTCGTGGGCGAAGGTGCGTTCAGCTCCACCAGCTACCTCGGCGACCCGGTCAACGATCAGATCGTGACGATGCTGGGACAGGAAACCTCAGCCCTCAGGCGCGCGTCCAGCGAACGGTTGCTGGAACTGGCCAGCCCATCGCCGAAACGGGTGAAACGCGGCTGGCTGTTCGGTCGGCGCAAGGCGGATTCGGTGGACAATTACCCGCATAGCTTTGCGTCCTTGTCGCGAAAACCGGCGGCAAGGGGTGGCAAGCAGTGGCGATGCCTGTCCGAAGCGCTTTATTTCGAGGCGCGCGGCGAAAGCGTCAAGGGCCAGTTTGCCGTCGCCGAAGTGATCCTGAACCGGGTCGACGCGCGAAACTTTCCCAATTCCGTCTGCGGCGTGATCGGGCAGGGAACCGCCAAGGGCAAGCACCGGTGCCAGTTCTCGTATAAATGCGACGGCAAGAACGAGGTGATCACCGAACATCGCTCGTATCAGGTGGCCGGAAAAATCGCCCGTATGATGCTGGATGGTGAGCCGCGCATCCTGACCAAGGGCGCGACCTTCTACCACGCGACCAGCGTCAATCCGACATGGGCGCGCGCGTTCACGCGGACCGCCGTGATCGGGGTGCACAAGTTTTACCGCGACGGCCGCCGGATGAGCGCCAACTGAACCGCGCGGCGGTCATCCCATATAGGTCTGCGTCACGAAAAACTGCCCGCAATAGGGGGCTTTCGCATCGAATCCGACCCCACCACCGACAAGCCGGTTGCCCGATTTCAGGAGGTTGCGCCGGTGCCCCGACGAATTCATCCACAATTCCACAACCCTGCGCGCCAGGCTGGCATAGGTGTGTCGTGGTATCGGAATGCCGTTATAGGAAAACCGGCAGCCGCTTGAGTCATTGATGCTGAACTTTTGTTCCGAAAACTGAAATCGCGACAGCGAGGCGATATTTTCAGACGCGGTCAGGAACGGCAGACGCGTCGAACGCACACGCGCGCCAAGCCGCCGTTTGCCCGGCACCGTCGAAACGTGGGTCAGTTTCCCGGCCTTAGCCATCCATTGACTGTGCCGTGCCGCGATCCCGGTGATTTTCGGTGCGACCGCCAGCTTTCTCTTGCCGCGCTTGCAGCGCTGATAACTCGCTTCGCGCGCGATCGCGTCGGAAAACAGGGCCTGATCGATGCCGCTGGTAGGAACTGCCTGCATTTGCGAGGATGAATATTGCGGCTGGACGCAGGCCGAAACCGCGGGCGCCGCCGCCAGCAACGCGGCAAGCGCGATGACCGGGATACTTGGTCGATACATGGGGTACTCCAAAAAACTACGCGTCTGAGTAACAAATCGGAAAGGTCTTTGACAAGGCGTGCAATTTCACGGCCTTTCTGTGCCGATTCCGGGGAATATTTCCTTGTTTGGAGCGTTGTGCGCTAGTAACAGGGCGCGGTGAACGAAGTTGCTTGATCCAGGGAGCGGTTCATGAGCGACGAAACCACATTGGCATTTGCGCCGCCACACGCGCGATCCGTCGCCACCGGCGGGCCGGATGCGCTGGACCGGATTTCGGTGCGCGATTACCTGCGCGAGGTCGAGATCGGTGCGTTTCAGGCCGAACGCGGCGTCACGCAGCGCATCCGTTTCAACGTCGTGCTCGAAGTTTCTCGCCACGCAGCGGCGCAGTCGGACGATGTCGATCAGGTGCTTTCCTATGACACGATCATCGAAGCGATCGATGCCCAGTTGCAGACCGAGCGGATCAACCTCTTGGAAACATTGGCCGAACGGATCGCCGAGCGGGTGCTGGAAAACCCGAAATCGGTCCGCGCATTCGTGCGGATCGAGAAACTGGACCGCATTCCGGGCACGCTGGGTGTCGAGATTGCGCGCGCCCGGATCGAGGGCGCGAACGTCGTGCGCCCGATCGCCACCGAAAGCCAGAAGGCCGATGAAACCGTCCACCCGCTGGTGGTGTTTCTGCCCAATCCGGTGCTGTATTCGGCCGATCTGCCCGATTGGCTGAACGCCATTGCCGGCAACGCCCTGCCAGCGATCATCTGCGTCGAGCCGGTGCCGGGTAATGCGCCGGTCGCGCGGGTGGCGGCGGCGAACCGGCGGATCGGATTGTTGAGCATTGAACAAAATGCCTGGATATTGGCCGGACGCGACCGCCGTTGTGTCGTGGTGGACAGCCGGACCGAACTGGACTGGGCCATGAAGCACGGGCAATTGTCGGTCTGGGCGCCATCGAAAATCGTGCTTGATGCGGTCGAGGGCCCGAAAACCGGCGCGACCGCCGCGCTGGACCTCGCACAGTGGTTCGCATCGGAATTCTCGGCCGACCGGTTGGTGATTGCAGGGGGTATCGCCGACGAAACGCCCGACGGCGTGCGGTTCGTTGCGGACCCCGTTGACCTTTGAACGCGGATGCCGGGCCCCGAATATTACCGTCCCCTCGCCGTTCCGGACGCTGTGCGGCCCGATGCCGCCCAGCCACTGGCCGGGGGGGCAAGCTGGTTCAGCCACGCGCAGGTTCTGCGGCGGGATGGTGCTGCCAGAATCATTCCAGCCGACAATATTCCGCCCGACATTCTGCAAAACCTGACCGGTCGGCGCGCGCCGGTGCTTGGCCTGACGCTGGAACGCCCGCGGCTGATGGGGGTCGTCAACGCCACGCCCGACAGTTTCTCGGATGGCGGGCAGTTCGCCGATGCCGGCGCCGCGATCGACCACGCGCGGGCATTGCTGGAACAGGGGGCGGATATTCTGGATATCGGTGGCGAATCCACCCGCCCGGGTTCCAAGGCGGTGGATCCGGATACCGAGTCCGACCGCGTCATTCCGGTGATCCGGGCGCTTTTCAAGGAATATCCGGCGAACATTTCGGTCGATACCCGCAAGGCTGGTGTCGCCGCCCGTGCCATCACCCATGGCGCGCGAATGATCAACGATGTCTCGGCGCTGGAATATGATGCCGACATGGCCAAAGTCGCGGCGACGTCTCCGGCCGCCGTCTGCCTGATGCACGCGCAGGGCGACCCCAGGACCATGCAGATCGATCCGGTCTACGACGATGTCCTGCTGGATGTTTACGACTACCTCAAGGCGCGCATCGCGTTTTGCGAGGGGTTGGGCATAGCACGCGACCGCATCGTCATCGATCCCGGCATCGGCTTTGGCAAGACGCTGGCACACAACCTTGCGCTGATCCGGGGCCTGAGCCTGTTTCACGGGCTCGGCTGTGCGGTCCTGCTGGGGGCCTCGCGCAAGCGTTTTGTCGGCACGATCTCAGGCGAAAACGTCGCCGCCCGCCGCGCGCCCGGTTCAATCGCCGTCGCGCTGGAAGGGTTGCGGCAGGGGGTACAGATGCTGCGCGTCCATGATATAAGCGAAACCGCACAAGCGGTCGCGCTGTGGCGTGCCATGCATCATGGCTTTGAAAACGAAAGATAAAGCATGAGCCGAAACCTGTTTGGAACCGATGGCGTGCGCGGGCGCGCCAACACCTATCCCATGACCGCCGAGGTGGCGATGCGGCTGGGTTCCGCGGTCGGGCGCTATTTCCGGCGCGACAAGCAGGAACACCGGGTCGTCATTGGCAAGGACACGCGGCGCTCGGGCTATATGCTGGAAAATGCGTTGACGGCGGGGCTGACCAGTACGGGCATGGATGTGTTTCTGCTGGGGCCGGTGCCGACGCCCGCCGTGGGCCTGTTGACCCATTCGATGCGCGCCGATCTGGGGGTGATGATCTCGGCCAGTCACAACCCGCATTTTGACAATGGAATCAAGTTTTTCGGTCCCGACGGGTACAAATTGTCCGACGAGGCCGAGGCCGAGATCGAGCGCATCCTGCGCGGCGATATTCAGCTTTGCAAACCGGAAAACATCGGCCGCGCCAAGCGGATCGAGGGCGGCATCTGGCGCTATGTCGAATATGCCAAGACCACCTTTCCGGGTCGGGGGCGGCTGGACGGGCTGAAAGTCGTCATCGATTGCGCCAATGGCGCCGCCTACAAGGCCGCACCCGACGTGTTGTGGGAACTCGGGGCCGAGGTGATCCCGGTCGGGGTCGCGCCCGATGGTTTCAACATCAATCAGGGTTGCGGATCGACCGACACCGCTCTGGCGGCGCGAACCGTGTTGGAGCATGGCGCGGATATCGGGATTTGCCTGGATGGCGACGCGGACCGGGTGATGATCCTGGACGAAAAGGGCGAGGTTGCGGATGGCGACCAGATCATGGGTCTGATCGCGTCCCGCTGGGCGCGCGAGGGGCGGCTGATCGGCGGTACGCTGGTGACCACGGTCATGTCAAATCTGGGGCTCGAAAAATATCTGGCCGCGCAATCGATCAAGATGCGCCGCACCGGGGTCGGCGACCGCTATGTCGTCGAGGCGATGCGTGCGGGCGGTTTCAATCTGGGCGGCGAACAGTCCGGCCATATCGTGATGACCGATTATGCCACGACCGGCGACGGCCTGATCGCGGCGCTGCAATTTCTGGCGGCGATGGTGGAAACCGGCGACAAGGCCAGCGCGTTGACAAAGGTATTCACGCCGTGCCCGCAACTGCTGAAAAACGTGCGATTTGATCCGGAACGCGACCCGATGGAAGATGCCAAGGTCCTGAAATCCATCGAGGCGGGCGAGGCACGGCTGCGCGACCGGGGCCGCCTGTTGATCCGCAAATCCGGCACCGAACCCCTGGTTCGCGTGATGGCGGAATGCGACGACGAGGCGGTGATGAAGGGTGTTGTCAACGACATCTGCCGCGCGGTGGAGAAGGCGGCGGCGTAGCGGAAACCCAGTATTTCTCGAAACGCGGCAGAAAACCTGTGGTCCTGAACAGCGCCACCCCGATGGGCAGGTGCGCCCGGGCTCACGACCGAAGCGGCCACCCCCGCGCCTGCGAAATCGCCAGCCCCGCCAAGATCAGCGCCAGCGCGCCGATGATGCGCAGCGGCAACGCCTCGCCCAGAAATGCCACCCCCATCAGCGCCGCCCAGACCGGCACCTGATAGTTGACCAGGCTCAGAAAACTTGGCCCGGCCTGTTTGATGATGTGAACCAATATGAGCGCGGCCAGCGCGGTCGGGACCAGCCCGAGATACCCCAGCGCCAGCAACGGAATGGCGGTCGGTCGGCCCGGAAAGCCCTCGATCATCATGGCCGTCGGCAGCATGATCAGCGCCGCCAGCAACAAGGCGGCGGCGGCAAATGAAATCTGCGAAACCTGCGGCGCGCGCCGCGTGACGATCGAGCCGATGGCATAACACATCGCCGCTGCGAAACAGGCCAACCGGGCCAGCAGTTCAAGATCGGCCCCGCTGCTAAGCAACGCCGCCGGGCCGATCAGGATCACGGTACCGGCAAATCCAACCCCGAACCCGGCGATCTTGCGGGCATGCATTGCTTCGCCCGGCACCAGAAAATGCGCCATCGGCAGGATCGCCAGCGGCACCATCGCCATGGTGATGCCCGCAAACCCGGACGTGACATGTAGCTGCCCCCAGTTCAAAAGCGAAAACGGCAGCGCATTGGTGAAGATCGCCATGCCCAGACAATGCAGCCAGATGCGCCGGCCGGTCGGGCTGTGGCGCTCTGGCAGCCCGTGGCCCAGCACAAATGCCAGCGTCACCAGCACCAGCGCCGCCAACGTGATCCGCAGCGCCGCGACCGTGACCGGGCCAAACCCCTTGAGGGCGATGGCGGCCGCCGGAAACGAGGCACCCCAGATGATGCCAAGAAAGACCAGAAGCCCCCACAAAAGGGGGCCGGGGCGCGCGGGTGTCATTGGGCGGGCCTAACGGGAAGGAGAGGGCAGGGCGGCCCGGCATCAGGCCGCCCCGGAGATCGGAGGCTTTGGGTCAGTTCTTGGCCTGATCCACCAGCTTCCCGGCCGATATCCACGGCATCATCGCGCGCAGCGTCTCGCCGACCTTTTCGATCTGATGCTCGTCGTTGATGCGCCGCGTGGCCTTGAAGAACGGCTGGCCGACCGCGTTTTCGGCCATGAAATCGCGCACGAATTTCCCGCGCTGGATGTCATCCAGGATGGCCTTCATCCGGGCCTTGGTCTCGTCATAAGGCAGCACGCGTGGGCCCGACACGTATTCACCATATTCCGCGGTGTTGCTGATCGAATAGTTCATGTTGGCGATGCCGCCCTCATAGATCAGATCGACGATCAGCTTGACCTCGTGCAGGCACTCGAAATAGGCCATTTCGGGTTCGTAACCGGCCTCCACCAGCGTCTCGAATCCCATCCGGATCAGTTCGACCAGCCCGCCGCACAACACCGCCTGTTCGCCGAAAAGGTCGGTCTCGCATTCCTGGCGGAAATTGGTTTCGATGATGCCCGAACGCCCGCCGCCGATGCCCGAGCAATAGGAAAGGCCGATTTCCATCGCGCGCCCGGACGCGTCGTTTTCAACCGCAACCAGGCACGGAACGCCGCCGCCCTTGACGAATTCACCGCGCACGGTGTGGCCGGGGCCTTTGGGGGCCATCATGATGACATCGGTGGTGGTTTTCGGCTCGATCAGGCCGAAATGCACGTTCAGCCCGTGGGCAAACGCAATCGCGGCCCCATCGCGCAGATTGTCGTGAACGTACTTGTTGTAGGTCTCGGCCTGCAATTCGTCGGGCATGGTGAACATGATCAGGTCACACCATTTCGCAGCCGCAGCGATGCCCATTACCTTGAGGCCCTCGGCCTCGGCCTTGGCTGCGCTGGACGAGCCGTCGCGCAGCGCGACAACCACATTCTTGGCGCCGCTGTCGCGCAGGTTCAGCGCGTGCGCATGGCCCTGGCTGCCATAGCCCAGAATGGCTACTTTCATGTCTTTGATCAGATTGATGTCGCAATCGCGGTCGTAATAAACGCGCATGGTGATCCTCGCTTGGTTGATGTCCTGGCGCAGCATACCGGTTATCCGGCAAGGATAAGCAAGAATTTTCGGGTATTTACAGGTGTTCAGAAGAATACTATGCGCAATATCATCAGATTTCGGAATTTCAATGCTCAAGATCGATGATGCCGACCGGCGCCTGCTACGCCATTTGCAGGAAAATGCCTCTGCCTCTGTGGCGGCGATCGCGGCGCGTGCGGGTCTGAGCACGGGCGTTGCCGCGCGGCGGCTTGACCGGCTGACACGGGCCGGGGTGATCCAGGGCTATGGCGCGGGCATCAACTGGCGGGCGCTGGGCTACACGATCGAGGTCAGCTTGCGGGTCACTCTGGACAAGACCCAGGGCAACGCGTTCGACGCGCTGATCGCGGCAGCGCGGGAAATTCCGGAAATTGACGAAATTCAGACATTTCTGGGCCGCGTCGATGTGCGCCTGAACGTTCTGGCCCGCGATCTGGCGCATTATCAGGATATCTACCGAAACCGCATCCTGGCGCTGCCGCATATCGCGGATATCGAGGCGCTGATGCTGGTTGCCAATGTCAAGAACACCGAAAGCCTGCCGATATGATTGCGCTTGATACCACCGATCGGCTGATTCTTCGTGAAATGACGAACGATGCGCGCCCGTCTTCGGGGGCGCTGGCGCAGAAACTTGGGTTGTCGCAGCCCGCGACATGGCGGCGGATCACGCGGCTGACCGAGGCTGGAGTTTTGACCGGCAAACGGGTGCGGCTGGACGCCGGCGCGCTGGGGCTTGGCGTCACGGTATTTCTGGGGATCAAACTTGCCACCAAGGGTCGCGTCAGTCTTGAAGATTTCGAGCGCGCGGTGACCGCGATTCCCGAGGTGCAGGTCGTGCAGCATGTGCTGGGCCTCTATGATTACCGGTTGCGCGTCGTGGCGCGGGATCTGGCCGATTTCGAGCGGGTCCTGCGGCGGCGGATCATGACCTTGCCGGGGATCGGCGATGTCGAGGCGAACGTTTTGCTCAGCGAAGAAAGGCGCCCCGGTCCGCTGGGGGTCTAGGGCCGGTGACCCGGGAACTGTCCACAGGCCCTCGTCACCTCAATCCCAATTTCGCATCATGGATGTCCTTTGCACCCCGGATTGCCTGCAATCCGGTTCGCGCGCCCTCCCCCCGGGGTCGGACGCAAACCTCGCGTTTTCCCCGATTTCAACGATGCGGACTTTGACCCCACGTTACGCGGCACACATGGCGACGGCTTTGTCGGCCCGGATTCGAAAGGTTGAGCGAACGGATGCGTTGCGGCAGACTGGTGCCATGGGATTTTGGCTGGATCTCCGGGTTTCGGTGGTTGGTTTGTTGTTTGCTCTGGTGGTGAACGCGCCGATTTCTACCGCCGGGCAGACACGGGCCATTCCCGGCGCATCCACGCCCGATTTCGTCGCGGCGATGGACCTGTGGCTTGGCGATGACGAACGGTCCGCATTGCCGGAACTGGCGCGGTTGGCGCGGGCGGGAAATCTTGCGGCGCGGATGCTGGTTGCGATGATCGACAAGACGCCGGCGCTACAAGGCCCGTGGCTGGCGCTCAGACCCAAGGCCGAGCGCAGCGCGCTGCTGCGCGCCGAGGGCGGATTTTCCGGCACAAGCTGGTTGCGGCAGGCGGGCGGTTTGGAATTGGCGCGGCTGTGGCGCAACATATTGGATTCCCACGGAGATTTCGAAACCGCGCTGGCGTTTTCCGCGTTGGGCGAAGCCCGGGCCACCCGGTCGGGCCTGATCGCGCTGGCCGCCCGGCAGAAAACCGGATTTGCGGATTACGCCAGGGATGCGCGTTTCCCGTCCGAATTGCGGTTCCTGATCTGGCGGGAATGGGACCGGGCCGGGGGGCACGAGATTGCGATCGCAAGCGCGCTTGCCGATCTTGCGCCCGGCGATCCGCAGCGCCGGATCATGGGGCAATTGCCGGAAGCCGCCGCGCTGGAAACGTGGCTGACGGAAACAAATCTGGCGCCTTCTCTGAAAGCGCTGTGCGCGGCCCGCTGTTCGGCCAGCGGTGCCGTCTGTCTGCGGGCAGGGTATCAGGCGATCGGGGGCTATGGGCGGATGCTGAACATCGGAACACCGGTGGCGGCGCTGATATCGGAAGACCGGTTCGCCCAAAGCCCGCGCGGCCAGGCCGGTGTTTTGCGCGCGGGCCTGCTGGTGGCGTTCCTGACGGAAAGCCGCCTGAAAACGATTGCGGCGATCGATGGCTGCTTTGCCGACCTGCTTGCCGACGAGGGGCAGCGGTTCTGATCCGTGAAATCGCTGCCCGATCACCCCTACAATTCGTCGATCGGCACTTTCAGATAGGTTTTGCCGTTATCTTCGGCCTCGGGCATATTGCCCGCCCGCATGTTGATCTGCAACGACGGTACGATCAGTTTCGGCATGCCAAGGCTTGCATCACGGGTCTCGCGGGTTTCGATGAATTCGTCCCTTGTCGTGCCAGTCTTGACGTGTACATTACGCGCCTTTTGCGCGCCGACCGTGGTTTCCCAGGCGAATTCCGGCCGCCCCGGCGCACCATAATCGTGGCCAACGAAAATGCGCGTTTCATCGGGCAATGCCAGAATACGCTGAATGGAATTGAACAAATCCCCGGCGGAACCACCGGGAAAATCCGCGCGCGCGGTGCCGAAATCGGGCATGAACAACGTGTCCCCGACAAAAGCGGCATCGCCGATCAGATAGGTCAGGCAAGCGGGCGTGTGACCCGG
>CAZRLO010000006.1:52617-58367 GCA_964600965.1 uncultured Rhodobacter sp. | reverse complement strand
GAAGTGGCTGATCGAGAAGTAAAAACACGTTCCGAAAAAGACACCGATCAGCAACTGAAGTGGTCCTGCTTTTCATAATCTCTATAATTTTGAAATCCCATATAACCCCATGACCGATTTTCGTCTTCCCACAACGAAGGATACCACAAAAAGCGAAAGCGCCCACGGTATCCCGCAGGCGACTCAAATCTATTTGGCTCGGCGACCCCGGATCAAGTCCGGGGCATCTCAAAACACTCAACCGCGTTCTTCGATGATCTCCACCAGATGCGGAATCTTGCGGACCATGCCGCGCACGCTGGGCGTATCTTCCAGTTCCCGCGTTTTGTGCATCTTGTTCAGACCTAGCCCGACCAATGTCGCCCGCTGGTCGGCGGGGCGGCGGATGGGGGAGCCGATTTGTTTGACGACGATCGTTTTTGCCATGACGCTCAGGCCTCCGCAGTTTCTGCCGGGGCCTCAGCCTCGGGCGCAGCCGCCGCTTCGGCCACTTTCGGCAGGATATCCGAAACCTTCTTGCCGCGCCTTTGGGCGACCTGACGGGGCGAGGATTGCTTTTGCAGCCCATCCACCGTCGCCCGGATCATGTTATACGGGTTGGCAGAGCCCAGCGATTTCGACACCACGTCCTGCACGCCCAGCATCTCGAACACGGCCCGCATCGGGCCGCCGGCGATAATGCCGGTACCGGCCGGGGCTGTTCGCATCACGACTTTGCCGGCGCCATGGCGCCCCTCGATATCGTGGTGCAGCGTGCGACCTTCGCGCAGCGCGACCCGGATCATCTGGCGTTTGGCGGCTTCGGTCGCCTTGCGGATCGCCTCGGGCACCTCTTTTGCCTTGCCCTTGCCGAAACCGACACGGCCCTTCTGATCGCCAACGACGACCAGCGCGGCAAAGCCAAAGCGCTTGCCGCCTTTCACGGTCTTGCTGACCCGGTTGATCGCCACCAGACGATCGGCAAATTCCGGTGTCTCGTCCCGATCGCGACGCGGGCCCCGGCGTTCTTTACGTTCTGCCATTTGGCGTTCCTCTGCTTCCGGCGCCCAGCGCCCTTGTTGTCCAATCGCAGTGACCCGCGCGGGGTCCCCGATTATCGAGGCGGGCGCACCCGCCTTCGCTTAAAATTTCAGCCCGCCCTCGCGCGCCGCATCGGCCAGCGCCTTGACCTTGCCGTGGAACAGAAAACCGCCCCGGTCAAAATAGCATTCCGCAACGCCCGCTTTCTTGGCACGTTCGGCAATCGCCGCCCCCACCTTGGCCGAAGCACCGACATTGTTTTTGCCGACCACGCCCAGACCTTTTTCAAGGCTGGATGCCGCTGCCAGAGTCACGCCGTTCACATCATCGATCAACTGGACCGAGATGTTCTTGTTGGACCGATGAACGCTCATCCGCGGACGCCCGCCCGCCGATTTGCGCAGTTTGTTCCGTACGCGCATACGCCGCTTAAGGAACAGATCCCGCTTGTTGTTCGCCATATCTCAGGTTCCCTATTTCTTCTTGCCTTCCTTGCGGAAGATATATTCGTCTTTGTATTTGATGCCCTTGCCCTTATAGGGCTCGGGCTTGCGCCATTTGCGGATATTCGCGGCGACTTCGCCGACGACCTGCTGGTCGATGCCTTCGACGATGATCTCGGTCGGCTTGGGCGCGGTGATGGTCACGTCCGCGGGGACTTCGAAATTCACGTCATGCGAAAGGCCGAGTTGCAATTTCAGCACGTTGCCCTGCAACTGCGCGCGATACCCCACGCCGTTGATTTCCAGCTCTTTCTTGAAGCCTTCGGTCACGCCGGTTACGCAGTTGGCAACTTGCGTGCGCGACATGCCCCATTGCTGGCGGGCACGTTTTGAATTGCCGCGCGGCAGGATGCTGATGGCGTTGTCGGACAGTTTGACATCCACATCGTCCGTCGCCGTAAAGCTGCGGACGCCTTTGGGGCCTTTCACTTCGACGGTCTGGCCGGTCAGGGTCGCGGTAACGCCGCCGGGCAGTGCCACGGGCTGTTTTCCAATTCGAGACATTTTCGACCCCTCCTCAGAAGACCGTGCACAGGACTTCGCCGCCGACATTGTCGGTGCGCGCCTGTGCGTCGGACATGACGCCTCGGGGTGTCGAGACGATCGCAATTCCCAGGCCCTGACGGACCGAAGGAATATCCTTGACGCCTGCGTAAACCCGGCGACCCGGGGTTGAAACCCGCTTCAGTTCGCGGATTACGGGGGCGCCATCGAAATATTTGAGGCTGATTTCCAGTTCCGGATGCCCGGTTTTGCCGGTGACGGCCTCGTAGCCGCGAATGTAGCCTTCGCCTTTCAGCACATCCAGCACCCAGCCGCGCAATTTGCTGGCGGGCGTGCGGACCGTTGATTTGCCGCGCAGGGAAGAGTTTCGGATGCGGGTCAGCATGTCGCCGACAGGATCGTTCATTGCCATCTTGCAGCCCTCCCTTACCAGCTCGACTTGACCATGCCGGGAATTTGGCCATGGCTGGCCAGATCCCTAAGCGCGATCCGCGACATTTTCAGTTTGCGATAATAGCCCTTGGGCCGTCCCGTGACCTGACAGCGATTATGAAGACGCGATGCCGCAGAATTGCGCGGCAGCTTTGCCAGTTTCAGGCGAGCCTTGAACCGCTCTTCCATCGGCAGGTCGAGATTGTTTGCGATTTCCTTGAGCGCGGCGCGCTTGGCAGCGAATTTCGCCGCCAGCTTCTGACGCTTGAGTTCGCGCTGGACCATTGCAACTTTTGCCATGTATCAGTTCCTTCCGCGCTTCACGAGTTGAACGGCATGTTGAAGTGATTCAACAGGCTCTTGGCTTCTGCATCCGAATTCGCGGTCGTGCAGATGACGATATCCATGCCCCACATTTCATCGACCTTGTCAAAGTCGATTTCGGGGAAAACGATGTGTTCCTTCAGGCCCATCGCGAAATTGCCGCGGCCATCGAAGCTTTTGCCCGAAATGCCGCGAAAATCCCGCACCCGCGGCATGGCCACGGTGATCAGACGGTCCAGGAATTCGTACATGCGGTCACCGCGCAGCGTGACCTTGACGCCCAGCGGCATGTCTTCGCGCACCTTGAAGTTCGCGATGGAGTTGCGGGCCTTGGTGATCACCACTTTCTGGCCCGCGATGGCGGTCAGATCAGCCTCGGCGGAGCGGATTTTCTTGCTGTCGGCGACGGCCTCGCCGACACCCATGTTCAGCACGATCTTGTCGAGCCTGGGGATCTGCATGTCGTTCTTGTAGGCGAATTCTTCCTTCATCGCGCCGCGCACGGTTTTCGCGTAGGCGGCTTTCAGGCGGGGGGTATAATCAGCCATCGATCACTTCTCCGGATTTCTTGGCGAAACGCACCTTCTTGCCGTCTTCCATACGGAACCCGACGCGGGTCGCGCCACCATCCTTGGGGTCGATCATCGCAAGATTGGAAAGATCAATCGCCATTTCCTGCGGAATGCGCCCGCCCTGATTGGCCTGGCTTTGCTTGGTGTGGCGGATCGCGGTGTTGATGCCGGAAACCTTGGCCTTGCCCGCCTTCGGATCAACGTCGGTGATCTCGCCTTCGCGGCCTTTGTCCTTGCCGGTCAGAACGATCACGTTGTCGCCCTTTTTGAGTTTTGCCGCCATCACAACACCTCCGGCGCAAGGCTGATGATCTTCATGAAATTCTTGCCGCGCAATTCGCGAACGACCGGGCCGAAAATGCGGGTGCCGATCGGCTCGCCGCCGGTGGACAGCATGACCGCGGCATTGCGGTCGAACCGGATGGCGGTGCCGTCTTCGCGGCGCACCTCTTTGGCGGTGCGAACGACGACGGCCTTGCGCACATCGCCCTTTTTCACCTTGCCGCGCGGAATCGCCTCTTTCACCGACACCACGATGACGTCGCCGACGGACGCGTATCTGCGTTTGGAACCGCCCAGGACCTTGATGCACTGAACGCGGCGGGCGCCGCTGTTGTCAGCTACATCCAGATTGGTCTGCATCTGGATCATTTGGTTTCTCCCGACCTGTGGGGACTGTTTGCCCCAGGGTTTCGATCAAACCGGGTGTTACCGCTCAGGTGGCGATAACCTCCCAGCGTTTGGTTTTGCTTTTTGGCGCGCATTCCTGAATGCGGACCGTGTCGCCAACCTTGAAGCTGTTGGCCTCGTCGTGTGCCCGGTATTTTTTGGACTTGCGGATGGTTTTCTTCAGAACCGGATGCGTGAAGCGGCGTTCGACGGAAACGGTCACGGTCTGGGCGTTCTGGTCGCTGGTCACGGTGCCGGAAAGGATACGCTTGGGCATGCTCAGGCCTCCGCTTTGGCCGCTTCGGCGGCTTTCTGGTTCAGAATTGTCTTGACCCGTGCGGCGTCGCGGCGAACCACTTTCATCCGCGCGGTATTTTCCAGCGCCCCGGTCGCCCCCTGAAAGCGCAGGTTGAACGACTCTTTCTTGAGGTTCGCAAGTTCTTCGCCAAGCTGGTCGATCGTCTTGTCACGTAGTTCAGCAACGTTCATCGCTGTGGTCCCTTTCAACATCACCGGTGCGCCCCGAGGGTTACGCTGATTCCGGTGGAGTCAGTGTTAGAAGGGGGCCGTATAGGGGGGATTGGGTGGGGTGGCAAGCCCTGTTACTCGTGACCGTAAGAATTTCTTGAACGCCAATTCCTTGGGCCTCAATCATGGTCCAAAATTCGATGGTTTTATCGCCGGCGTGGACGTAATTTTGTTTGAGTTACTGTTTCGCAGTCCTCCGAGTAATCCATTTGCTAAGGAACCGGCGCTTGCGCAAAGGATATTATTTCGTTGCCGCGACTATAACGTTGGCTGTTACTGGGTTTCCATTGCTTTTGACACAAATCACTTTTGACACACTTTTTTTGGCCAAAATCCGCGGAGAAACGGAGAGATCGAAGTTTACGATCGGGAATACATGAAGCGCATTTATCGCGCAGATGTTGAACACTTCGTAAGCGAAGTGACTCTCTCAACTGCATGGAACAATGATCGTCTTGTGGGTAGCGACTGCTATTACGGCCTATTTCGTTTACAAGAGCCGTTGTAAGTGGGCGTTACCGATGATCCATTTGGATAGCGCTTCATTGTTGTTGCAAGTTAAGGGCAGCGCCCGACCTGGAGGGCGCTTGTAACATGGGTGTCGCGCGGACCACCCCCAAAAAGCCGCAACGCTCCGTTCTGCCGAAACGTCGCAAAAGCGCCCTCCGGGGGGAGGTCGGGCGCTGCCCGGCGGTGCCGCGGGGCGGGGCTTAGTTGAAATGCAATGGCATCGACCGCAACGGCTTGTCGGCTCGGAAACGGGCCAATTAGGCGAACCGCGCCTCTACCCCCACCCGTAATTGAAACTTACGCTGATCCGTTCCTCTTCCGCCATGTTCATCGGCACCTCGTGCCGCAGCCAGCTTTCCCACAGCAGAACATCGCCCACCTGCGGCGAAACATAGTGGAACTGCCGCAGCTCTGCCCGCGCGTCCGCCTTGCGCGGCGGTGCCGCCATCATCATGGCGGCGCGGGGGTCCTCGAACCTTATGGCGCTGGTGCCGCGGGGCATGGCAACATAGGTCGTGCCGCTGATGACCGAATGCGGATGGATGTGCGAGGAATGCACGCCCCCCTGCGGCAGGATGTTGACCCAGAGACTGTCGAGCTTCAGCGCCTTTCCGTCCAGATCGAATTCCAGATCACCGGCAAATGCCGCGACATGCGCTGGAACGGGCAATCCCGGTGGAGCGCCTTT
>CAZRLO010000006.1:0-52607 GCA_964600965.1 uncultured Rhodobacter sp. | reverse complement strand
CGACATGGGCGTCCAGCGTCTTTACCAGCGCCGCAAAGATCGGAAATCGCCACGGCAGATCGTCGAGCGAGGCATAGCTTGTATAGCCGGGATAGTCATTTTCCCCGCACCAGTACTGCCCTGCCTCGTCATCCTCGGCCAGCGACAGGCAGGTCGCTTCAAGCTCTGCCGCATCCAACGGCTTGCCGAGTTCGGAAAGGGTGGCGCGATAGAGCCGGGTGACGAAAAGCGAATCGATATCTGACATGATGCAAAAAGCCCTTGGCCCGCCCCGAGTATTCACCCGCCATCTTACGCGGGTATGGCATTTTCAGCCATAGGCGCAGCAGGACCGCCGCGCAAAACGAAAAACCCCCAACCTTTCAGCCGGGGGTTTCAATCTCGTAGGGTGCGTGGTCTCCGCGCACCGCCTGATTTACCAATCTTCCCGCTGCACAATCCGGCACTTGACCGGCAGCTTCATCGCGCCAAGGCGGAGGGCTTCGCGGGCGACGGCATCGGTGACGCCGTCAATCTCGAACATGATCCGGCCCGGTTTCACCTTGGCGGCCCAGAATTCGACGGAACCTTTACCCTTGCCCATACGAACCTCGGTCGGTTTCTTGGTGACCGGCAGGTCGGGGAATACCCGGATCCAGACACGGCCCTGACGTTTCATGTGCCGGGTCATGGCACGACGGGCGGCTTCGATCTGGCGGGCGGTGATCCGCTCGGGCTCGGTAGTCTTCAGACCGTACGAGCCAAAGTTGAGGTCCGTTCCGCCCTTGGCTTCACCATGGATGCGGCCCTTGAACTGTTTGCGGAATTTCGTGCGCTTTGGTTGCAGCATTGTTCTTTTCTCCTAGCGCCTCTGCGGACGCGGCCCGGGCCCGTCCTGCAATTCCTGGGCCTTGCGGTCCCGCGCGGCGGGATCATGTTCCATGATCTCGCCCTTGAAAATCCACACCTTGATGCCGATGATCCCGTAGGCGGTCACGGCTTCGCAGGTCGCATAGTCGATATCGGCGCGAAGGGTGTGCAGGGGCACCCGCCCCTCGCGATACCATTCGGTCCGCGCAATCTCGGCACCGCCCAGACGACCGGCAACGTTGATCCGGATGCCCAGCGCCCCCATGCGCATCGAATTCTGCACCGCGCGTTTCATGGCCCGGCGGAACGACACCCGGCGTTCGAGCTGCTGCGCCACGCTTTCGGCCACCAGCGGCGCATCCAGTTCGGGCTTGCGCACCTCGACGATGTTCAGGTGCAGCTCGCTGTCGGTCAGGGTGGCGACCTTTTTGCGCAGCGCTTCGATATCCGCACCCTTTTTGCCGATGATCACACCCGGACGCGCCGAATGGATGGTCACGCGGCATTTTTTGTGCGGGCGCTCGATGATGACTTTGGAAATGCCGGCCTGCACACATTCCTTTTTGATGAATTCGCGGATGCGGACATCTTCCAGCAGCAGATCGCCGTAATCCTTGCTGTTGGCGAACCAGCGGCTGTCCCATGTACGGTTGACCTGGACACGAAATCCGATCGGATTGATTTTCTGACCCATTATGCCGTCTCCTCTACCTGGCGCACTTTGATGGTGACCTGAGCGAACGGCTTCAGGATCTTGCCAAACCGGCCACGGGCACGGGGGCGACCACGCTTCATGGTCAGGTTCTTGCCGACCCAGGCTTCGGCGACGATCAGATCGTCCACGTCCAGCCCGTGATTGTTTTCGGCGTTTGCCACGGCGGATTGCAGGGTCTTCAGGACGTCCTCGGATATCCGCTTTTTCGAGAACGTAAGATCGGACAGCGCCGTCTCCACCGTTTTGCCACGGATCATCTGCGCGACGAGGTTCAGTTTCTGCGGGCTGGTACGCAACATGCGGCTTACCGCCATCGCTTCGTTGTCCGCCACGCGGCGCGGGTTTTTCTCTTTGCCCATGACTATTTCCGTTTCGCACGTTTGTCGGCAGCGTGCCCGTAATATGTACGGGTCGGCGAGTATTCACCGAATTTCTGACCGATCATTTCCTCAGAGACCAGCACCGGGATGTGCTTGCGGCCGTTGTAGACACCAAAGGTCAGCCCCACGAACTGCGGCAGAATGGTCGAGCGACGCGACCAGATCTTGATGACTTCCTTGCGGCCCGAATCCCGTGCTGCCTCGGCTTTCTTGAGGACATAGGAATCGACGAATGGGCCTTTCCAGGTTGAACGTGACATATCTTAACGACCCTTCTTCTTCGCGTGACGCGAACGCAGGATGAGTTTGTCCGAGGCTTTGTTCTTGGCCCGGGTCCGCGCACCTTTGGTCGGCTTGCCCCAGGGCGTAACCGGGTGACGGCCACCAGAGGTGCGGCCCTCGCCGCCGCCATGCGGGTGATCGACCGGGTTCATGACCACACCGCGTACCGACGGGCGGATACCCTTGTGACGGTTGCGCCCGGCCTTGCCGATGTTCTGGTTGGAATTGTCGGGGTTGGAAACCGCACCGACCGTGGCCATGCATTCTTGCCGAACCAGCCGCAGCTCGCCCGACGAAAGCCTGATCTGCGCGTAACCACCGTCACGGCCCACGAACTGAGCGTAGGTCCCGGCGGCGCGCGCAATCTGCCCGCCCTTGCCCGGCTTGAGCTCGATGTTGTGAATGATCGTCCCGATCGGCATGCCGGAAAACGGCATCGCGTTGCCGGGTTTCACATCGGCCCTTGTCGAGGCAATCACCTCGTCGCCGACGGCCAGCCGCTGTGGTGCGATGATATAGTTCTGTGTGCCGTCCTGATATTTTACCAAGGCGATGAACGCGGTGCGGTTGGGATCGTATTCGATCCGCTCGACCGTCGCGGCCATATCCAGTTTGGTGCGCTTGAAATCGACAATGCGGTACAGACGCTTGGCGCCCCCGCCCTTGCGGCGCATGGTAATTCGTCCGGAATTGTTCCGACCGCCATTCTTTGTCAACCCATGTGTGAGGGCCTTGACAGGGCGGCCTTTCCAAAGCTCCGAACGGTCGATCAGGACCAGCCCACGCTGGCCCGGCGTCGTCGGCTTGTACGACTTCAGTGCCATGTTGCTGTCTTCCGTTTTGCTTTCGGGGGATTGTGCCCCCTATGGTGAACGGCCCCGTAGGTCCGCGAGAGTTTTGCGCCCAGCCGAAGGTTTGTTCCAAACCCCGTTGGTCCGCGAGTGGTAAAAGGCGCGCGGCCCCGGAACGAATCCGAGGCCGAAACACGGGCGGGGTATAGCGGGGGATTTGGGGGGTGGCAAGGGGTCAAACCACGCTGTCATCCCCATGATTTCGGGCCCCGTTGCACCGTCGCCCCACAGAACGAGGCCCCGGCCATCGCCCGGGTGAAAGGCACCGGTCGGGCCGGGCCGGCGCCGATGCGCGGGGTTATGCACGGGGCGGTGTGCGGAACGGTTGCCGGTGGCAGTTTATCCAGCCGGAAACCCCGGCCTTCCATACCGGAGGCCCCTGCATAACCCCAGCCCGCATCAATCTGTGTCACACCTCTTCCATATTCAGACCGGGTGGTCCCGCCGCCGCCTTCGGCACCTGCATTCTCTGGTAGCCGCTGACGCCCGTTTCGGGGTACTCAACGAAACGCGATGACGCAGGGGGACCCATGGGCGAGGCGGCTTTTGGCAAATGTATCCGGTCCGGCGCAACCGTCGCCCGGCTGGGGCTGAAATCGTGATACCACCGGCCGATCTGGTTCAGGCGCTGCGGGATCGGGATCTTGTGCCGCCCGCCGCCCGCTGGATTTCGCAGGCAGGTGGACGGACAAACCGGGTCTGGCAGGTGGGTCGCGGCGACCAGTCGATGATCTGTAAATTGTTCGGCAGCCCCGGCGACAACCCGCTTTTCCCCAACCACCCGCGCGAGGAATTCGCGGTATTGACCGCACTTCATCCCCAGCGTCTTGCACCCCGACCGCTGGCGCTTGTCGCATGCGCCTCGGGCACCGCGCTGGTCTATCGGCACCTCAAGGGGCGGCCATGGCGGCGTGACCCGGAAATCGTGGCCCGGCTGTTGGCAAGACTGCACACCCGGCGGATCGAACTGCCGCTGCGTCGGCTCGACAGCGGCTCGGTGGCGCTGGAACGTCAGATCAGCGATATCTCGGCAGGGTTGGAAACACCGCTTCCGCGACCGGCGGCGCGGTCTGAACGGGCCTCGGTACCTCCGGTGCGCGACGCGGTGCTGATCCATACCGATGTGGTGGCCAACAACATCATCGTGGCACCGGACAGCGCGCGGCTGATCGACTGGCAGTGCCCGGCTATGGGCGACCCGTGCGAGGATATCGCCAGTTTCCTTTCCCCGGCCATGCAATATCTCTATCGCGGCGAACCGTTGACCGGGGCCGAGGTCGCGCGCTTTCTTGCCACCTATCCGACCCGCGAAATTGTCCACCGTTATCACCGGCTGCGCCCGCTGTTTCACTTGCGGATCGCGGCCTATTGCGCCTGGCAGGCCGAACGTGGAGAGGCCGGATATCGCGACGCGATGGAACTGGAGCTATCCGCCGGTCACCAGACGCACGACCAGAATGAACAGGCTGGCCAGAATGATGCCAACGCCGATATATCCGACCGGTCCGAGTAACGGCGGGGGAGGCGCGGGCGCGTCGGGTTCGGACAATTGCCGAAGTGCGGCCTCGGCGATTTGCGGCAGTTTCGGGCCGAACCGCACCAATATCTGCAACGTTGCCAGCGTGTCGCGGATCAACGCCTTTGGTCCGACGTTTTCGTAGATGTATTTCTCGACTACGGGCTTTGCCACCGCCCAGATGTTCAGCTCCGGATCGAGCGATCGCGCCACGCCCTCGACCACGACCATCGTGCGTTGCAGCAGGATCAGTTCGATACGGGTTTCCATACCGAACCGTTCGGTCACGTCAAACAGATGCGCCAGCAGTCGCGCCATTGATATGTGCGTGGCGTCCGCGCCGAAAATCGGTTCGCCGACGGATCGAAGCGCTTGCGCGAATTCGTCCACGTCGCGGTCGGCGGGCACATATCCCGCCTCGAAATGCACCTCGGCGACCTTGCGATAGTCCTTTTGAATGAACCCCATCAGGATTTCGGCATAGGTCCGCCGAGTATAGGCGTCGATCCGGCCCATGATGCCAAAATCAAGCGCGATCAGATCGCCGTTTTCCGCCACTTTCAGATTGCCCTGGTGCATGTCGGCGTGGAAATAGCCGTCGCGCAGGGCGTGTTGCAGGAACATCCGGACCACATTGGCCCCAAGGGTCCTGCAATCGTGCCCGCCATCGTGCAGGGCGGTGACATCGCCCAGCGCAACGCCCTCGGCCCAGTCAAGCGTCATCACCCGGCGGGCCGAAAGGTCCCAGTTGATGGCCGGAACGACAAAGCCCTGATCCTGTTGCGTGTTCGCCTGAAATTCCGCGGCGGCGGCGGTTTCCATCCGCAGGTCCAGTTCGCCCTGCACCACCCCATCGAAATGCGCGACCACTTCGCCGGGATGCAGGCGACGTGACGCCGGGGCCAGGAATTCGATGACCGAAGCGGCAAAATAGAACGCGTCTATGTCGCGTCGGAAATCGCGCTCGATATGCGGGCGCAGGATCTTGACCGCCACGTCGCGACCGGTTTCGCGAATGGTGGCCCGATGCACCTGCGCAATCGAGGCGGCGGCAACGGGTTCGCTGAAGGTCGAGAACAGTTCGTCCACGGACTGGTTCAGTTCGAATTCGACGCTGCGACGCGCCTCGACCATCGGAAAGGGCGGCAGTTTGTCCTGCAGAATGCGCAGTTGATGCGCCAAATCCTCGCCGACCACGTCCGGGCGGGTCGAAAGGATCTGCCCGAATTTGATGTAGGCCGGACCAAGCGCTGTCAGTGCCCGCAGAACCGGCGGCATCGACAGGTCGCCGCGCAGACCCAGCCACTTGAACGGCCAGCCCAGAATGCGGGCGGCAATGCGAAGCGAGCGCGGGGCGTCCATCGCCTCGAGCGCGAGTTTCATGGCGCCGGTCCGCTCGAACGTGGCGCCGGTCCGCGCAAGACGCCAGATATTATGCGGGCCGCGCATCGCTCAGATTTTCCAGCCAGAATGCAGGGCTGCGATGCCCAACGTCAGGTTTCGGTACCTGACCTGCTCGAATCCGGCGGTTCGGATCATGTCGGCGAAATCATCTTGGGGCGGAAATTTGCGAATGCTCTCAACCAGATACTGATAACTGTCGCGGTCATTGGCGATCAGTTTGCCCATTGGTGGAATGATGTTGAAACTGTAGCGGTCATAAAGCCATGCAAGTCCGGGATTGGGTATCTGGCTGAATTCCAGCACCAAAAAGCGGCCTCCGGGCTTGAGCACGCGAAATGCCTCGGCGATGGCGTCCTGAATGCGGGTGACGTTGCGGATGCCGAAACTGATCGTGTAGGCGTCAAAACTGTTATCGGCAAACGGCAACGCCATCGCATCCCCGCAAATCCAGTCGAGGTTATCGCCATGCAGCGCCGCCTCGGGCCGCGCGCGACCGGCATCCAGCATGGACTGCGTCATGTCGAAAACGGTGACGCGGGCACCGGGCGCGCGTTTCAGGACCCGGAACGCAATGTCACCGGTGCCGCCCGCCACGTCGAGCAGTTTCAACTGGCCGTGCGGTGCCAGCCAGTCCATCATCGCCTCTTTCCACAGGCGGTGCACGCCAAACGACATCGCGTCGTTCATGACATCGTATTTGGATGCCACGCTGGAAAAAACGCCCTGCACCATGTCGGCCTTGGCGTGTTCGGGGACGGTCTGGTTGCCGAAATGGGTGGTTCGGTCGGAATCTGTCATTCGGTATCGCGGTTCGGTTCAACTGACACTTCTTATAGGAGACCGCCGGACAATCGCCACCCGGCAATTTGAAAAAATGGCGGTGAGGTTCTGGCCGGGGGGCTGACATTCCGACAAATTCAAGGCATACGCATGGACCGCCACGCGGATCATCCGCCGGGAAACACCCGTTCCCGTTTTGCCGGAAAGCGCCATGCCAGAACTTCCAGAGGTCGAAACCGTCCGCCGCGAGCTGGAGCCGGTGCTGGTCGATCGCATGATCGCCCGCGCCGATATCCGCCGCCCCGATCTGCGGTTTCCGTTTCCCGATCAGATGGCCGGACGCCTGTCAGGTCAGACGGTGCTGCGGCTGGGGCGAAGATCGAAATACCTGCTGGCCGACCTCGATGGCGGCGAGACGCTGATCATCCATCTGGGCATGTCGGGGCGGTTGCTGGTGCAACAGGGTACAGCGCCGGTCGTGGCGGGTTCGTTCCACCACAACTTTCCAATGCCCGAAAAACACGATCATGTCGCGCTTGACCTCGACGATGGTACGCGCGTCGTTTTCAACGATGCGCGGCGGTTCGGAATGATGGACCTTTGCGCCACGGACGCGGTTGCCAGCCACAGATTGTTGGCCAATCTGGGTCCGGAACCGCTGGGTAACACATTCAGCAGCGGCTATCTGGAAACCGCACTTGCCGGGCGAAAATCTTCGATCAAGGCCGCGCTGCTGGACCAGCGGATCGTCGCGGGACTGGGCAATATCTATGTCTGCGAGGCGCTGTTTGATGCGGGCATTCATCCCCTACAACCGGCGGGCCGGGTGCCCCCGGCAAAAATTCCGCGTCTGGTCGAAACGATTCGCACGGTGCTGCGGGTCGCGCTGAAAGACGGCGGGTCCACATTGCGCGATTATCGCCGCATCGACGGCGAAATCGGTGGGTTTCAGGAACGGTTCCGGGTTTACGGACGCGCGGGCCAGCCATGCCAAACCCCCGGCTGTGCCAACGAAATTTCCAGAATCGTCCAATCCGGACGCTCGACCTTCTGGTGCCCGTCCTGCCAAAAGCCGCTTGAAACGCCCGGCGAAGCTGATATTTGAACGCCGGCGAATGGCAACCGAAGGGAACCCGGATGGCCTATGAAACGCTGATCGTGGAAATCGAAGACCATGTGGGTCTGATCCGGCTGGACCGGCCCGACGCTCTGAACGCGCTCAACAATCAGCTTTTGACCGAACTGGCCTGCGCGCTGAAGGCGATGGAATCGAACGACAAGATTCGCGTCGTCGTGCTGACGGGTTCCGAAAAGGCCTTTGCCGCCGGTGCCGACATCAAGGAAATGTCGGAAAAATCGTTCGTCGACATGTTCACCAACGACTATTTCACCCCCCAGACCGAGGAACTGCTGCGTTGCCGCAAGCCAATCATCGCCGCGGTGGCGGGCTACGCGCTGGGCGGGGGCTGCGAGCTGGCGATGATGTGCGATTTCATCATTGCAGCGGATACCGCCAAATTCGGCCAGCCCGAAATCAATCTGGGAGTCATGGCCGGGATCGGCGGCACCCAGCGTCTGACCCGGTTTGTGGGCAAGTCGAAATCGATGGAAATGCATCTGACGGGCCGGTTCATGGATGCGGACGAGGCCGAACGCTCGGGCCTGGTCAGCCGCGTCGTTCCGGCCAGGAATTTGATGGAAGACGCGATGGCGACCGCCGCCAAGATTGCCGAGAAATCCGGCTTGACCACAATCGCGGTGAAAGAGGCCGTGAACCGGTCCTACGAGACCACGCTGCGCGAGGGCGTGCTGTTCGAGCGCCGCCTGTTCCACGCGCTGTTTGCGACCGAAGACCAGGGCGAAGGCATGAACGCCTATGTCGAAAAACGCGAACCGCAATTCCGCGGCAAATAGTCCGTTTGCGTTTTCGTACAGATAGAGGCTAAAGCCCCGCCATGCGCCATCCAAAAATTCTGACAACGATGAAAACCTACACGCCGCAACTATTCGCGGCGGATGTTGTTGCCGGGTTGACGGTGGCCATGGTGGCGCTGCCGCTGAGTCTGGCGATTGCCATCGCCTCGGGGGCAACCCCGGCGCAGGGGCTGATCACGGCAATCGTTGGCGGATTTTTTGTGTCGCTTCTTGGCGGAAGCCGGGTGCAGATCGGCGGGCCGACCGGGGCGTTCATCGTCGTGGTCTTCAACGTGATCTCGGAACACGGATATGACGGGCTGGTTCTGGCAACCCTGATGGCGGGTCTGATCCTGCTGACGGCCGCGGTGTTTCGCGCCGGGCGGCTGATCGCCTATGTGCCCGGTGCCGTGGTCAACGGTTTCACCATTGGCATCGCGCTGGTGATCGCCATCAGCCAGCTCAAGGATCTGCTGGGACTGGCGATTGATTCGCTGCCCGCCGATTTTCTTGAAAAGGTGCCGGTGCTCTGGTCGGCCCGTGACAGCCTGAATCCTTCGGCGCTGATGATATCTCTGTTGACGCTGGCCCTGATCGTGGTGATCCGTCGCCTTGCGCCCCGGTTCCCCGGTCAGGTCGTCGCCATCGGGATCGCATCGGTCATCGTGGCGTATGCCGGGTTGCCGGTCGATACCGTGGCCTCGAAATTCGGAGACCTGCCGGCGGGGCTGCCGATGCCCTCGATTCCCGAAATCTCGGTACAACGAATAAGCGAACTGTTCCCGGTCGCCATGGTAATCGCGTTCCTGGCAGGCGTGGAATCGCTGTTGTCCGCCGTTGTTGCCGACCGGATGATCGAAGGCAAACATCGCCCGAATGCCGAGGTTCTGGCGCAGGGCGCAGCCAACATCGCGTCGGCCCTGTTCGGCGGAATGCCGGCCACGGGCGCGATTGCACGTACGGCTGCCAATGCCGGGGCGGGCGCAAAGACACCGGTGGCCGGGATCGTGCACGCGCTTGTTTTGCTGGCGCTTCTCATGTTCGCGGCACCGCTGGCGGGGTATCTGGCGATGCCGGCGCTGGCGGCGCTGCTGATTTTGACCGCGATCAGAATGAGCGATCCGAGCTGTTGGGGCCAATATCTGCGCGGTCGGAATTCCGACAAATTCCTGCTGTTGACCACGCTCTTTCTGACGGTGGTCGTTGACCTGACCGTCGCCATCGGCGTTGGGGTCGTGATCGGGTTGGCGATCAGGTTGCAGAACCGCAAAGTCGGGCCCGCCGTCTGGCAGGAACCCAATGTTTGATGCAGCGAAAACCGGAGGGGATTCCGGGAATAGAAATCACCGGCCACCCCGTTGACTTGGCAAAGACTCGCGTCTATTAGCGCGGTTCATCTTTTTCGAACCTGAAAAGACCGGAATTCAGACATGGCAAATTCGCCGCAAGCCAAGAAACGTGCGCGTCAGAACGACCGCCGCACGCTCGTGAACAAGAACCGCCGCACGCGCATCCGCACCTTTATCCGCAAGGTCGAAGAGGCGATTGCCGGGGGCGACCAGTCGGTTGCCGCCGAGGCGCTGAAAGCGGCCCAGCCCGAAATTCAGCGCGGCGTCACCAAAGGCATCCTGCACAAGAATACGGCGGGCCGCAAAATCTCGCGCCTGTCCGCACGGGTGCGCGCGCTGGGCGCTTGAACTTCGGCGACGGTTAACAGACGAACCAACGCGGCCAGCAACGGCCGCGTTTTTTTGTGCCTGAATTTCCGGTGTGGCCGACCAGTCACAATGCCGGAATGCTCTATGGGGTAGCGACACCTCAAACCATAGATTTAGCGTTCCCGAAATCCGGTCCAGATTCGGTTTCACCGAATGTCCGAGTCAAGCGTGAAGAGTCGTTGAACAAGAGGTTAACCTGCTGCTAGCTTCGTCCGGTGATTCAATGCGTCTGGGGGGACATGATGAACACGGCTGGCGCCTGCCACGTCACCGAAGTTACGCCGAGCGATGCCTATGAAATCCTGAAGGACCCGGATGCGGTTCTGGTGGATGTCCGCACCAACGCGGAATGGGCACTCGTCGGCACGCCGGATCTCGGTGCGCTCGACAAGCAGGTGATGCTGGTGGAGTGGCTGGGCTTCCCCGATATGGCAACCAACCCGGATTTTGCGGGTCAATTGTTTTCACGGTTCGGGGAAAATTTTCCTGAAAAGATATTGTTCATCTGCCGCTCCGGTGCCCGGTCACGGGATGCGGCAACTCATGTGACGAACACGTTGGGCGAAATTGGTCGCACGGCGGAATGCATCAACGTCGCAGAGGGGTTCGAGGGCGATCTGGACCAGGAAAGACACCGGGGAAAATTGAATGGCTGGAAGAAACGGAACCTGCCGTGGCGGCAATCCTGATCTGACGGACACGACAACGAAAAGAATGGAACGAGAATGACCAACGACACCTGGGGGCGTGTGCGCAATGATCTTATGCGGGCGATTGGCAGGGATGCCTACAAGAACTGGATCGAGCCGCTCGAACTGATCACCGAGTCCGACGGCGTGGCGCGGTTTTCGGTGCCGACCAGCTTTTTCGGCGACTGGGTGTCGCGCAATTATGGCGACCGCATTCTTCAGGGGCTGGTATCGACCGGCAGCCAGATCGACCGGCTGGATTTCGAAGTGGCAAGCCCGGATTCCGGCGAACTGACGGCCCGCAAGCCCAGCGCACGGCAACCGGCCAGAAAACCGCCTGCGCTGGGTGCGGTCAAGAACGATTCAGAACTGCCCGGGTCGCCGCTGGACAAGCGGTTCACGTTTGACGGCTTTGTGGTCGGCAAGCCCAACGAACTGGCCCATGCTGCGGCGCGGCGCGTGGCCGAGGGCGGGCAGGTCACGTTCAATCCGCTGTTTCTTTACGGTGGGGTCGGATTGGGCAAAACCCATCTGATGCATGCAATAGCCTGGGAAATTCAGGCCAAGCAGCCGGGGGCCAAGGTGCTCTATCTTTCGGCCGAACAATTCATGTACCGGTTCGTGCAGTCGCTCAGATTCAAGGACACGATGAGCTTCAAGGAACTGTTCCGCTCGGTCGATGTTCTGATGGTGGACGATGTGCAGTTCATTGCCGGCAAGGAAAGCACGCAGGAAGAATTCTTTCACACTTTCAACGCGCTAGTCGACCAGAACAAGCAGATCGTCATTTCCGCTGACCGCGCACCGGGCGAAATCAGCGGCCTGGAAGAGCGGATCAAATCCCGCCTGCAATGGGGGCTGGTCGTGGATCTGCACCCGACCGACTACGAATTGCGGCTGGGTATCCTGCAATCCAAGGCCGAGGCGCAGGTGCATCTGTATCCCGATGTGCGGCTGGCCGACGGTGTGCTGGAATTTCTGGCCCACCGGATTTCCACCAATGTCCGCGTGCTGGAGGGTGCACTGACGCGGCTCTATGCCTTTGCTTCGCTGGTGGGGCGCGAGGTGACGCTGGATGTGGCGCAGGAATGTCTGGCCGATATTCTTCGGGCATCCGACCGCAAGGTCACGATCGACGAGATCATCCGCAAAGTGGCGGATCACTACAATCTGCGCCTTTCCGACATGCTGTCGCCGCGCCGCGCGCGTGCCGTGGCGCGACCAAGGCAGGTGGCGATGTTCCTGTCAAAAATGCTGACCAGCAAGAGCTTGCCCGAAATCGGCCGCAGGTTCGGCGGGCGGGATCACACCACGGTCATCCACGCAGTTCGCAAGATCGAAGAGCTGAAATCGGTCGACAACCAGATCGCCGAGGATGTGGAATTGTTGCGGCGGATGCTGGAGGCATAGGCGTTTGACCTGAATGCGTTCGGGCGATACCGGCGCACCGTTCCACTGCCCGTGATTGCGCGGCGCAGTCGGCGTCACGGATAAGGCCCGCCGGGCAACCTGAACGGTTCAATGGAGAAAGGTCGTTCCCCGGGGCCGGTGGTATCGGTCTGATCGAAATACATCCGCTGCCGTGTGAAAATCCGACTTGGGCGGTCCAGTTGGAACGGTGGGTTTGAGGTCCGGGTTTTGGCACAGATTGCTGATCGTGTACGCGCATTCCGGAAATCGAACGCCCCCGACTATTCCATCCACGCACCCAGAAAACCATTGTATCCGCAGGGCGTTGCGCTAGTCTGCGCGTCCCGGTCACTTGGGGGAGCAAGGGCATGAAAGTCAGCATCGAGCGTTCGGCGCTTTTGAAAGCCATGGGCCAGGCCCAGTCGGTGGTGGAGCGGCGCAACACGATCCCGATCCTTGCAAATGTTCTGATCGAGGCCGACGGCAACGCGGTCAGCTTCCGCGCCACTGATCTGGATATCGAGGTGGTGGACAAGGCGCTTGCCAATGTCGAACGGGCCGGTGCGTCGACCGTTGCGGCGCATACGCTGCACGAGATCGTGCGAAAACTGCCGGATGGCTCGAACGTGGAACTGACGGATGATGGTGCCTCGGGCAGGCTGGAGGTTCGTGCCGGAAGGTCCAGTTTCTCGCTTGCGACGCTGCCGCGCGAGGATTTCCCGGTAATGGCCAGTTCCGAATACGCCTGCAATTTCACCGCGCCCGCGCCAGTCCTGCGCCGCCTTTTCGACAAGTCGAAATTCGCTATTTCGACCGAAGAAACGCGGTATTACCTGAACGGTGTCTACATGCACGCCGCCGATGGTTCGCCCGGGCGGGTGTTGCGCTGTGTGGCGACCGATGGGCACAGGCTGGCCCGCGTAGACGCGCCCCTACCCGAAGGGGCCGAGGACATGCCGGGTGTGATCGTACCCAAGAAAACCGTGGGCGAATTGCGCAAGCTGCTGGACGATGACGATATGCAGATCGCGGTTTCGGTCTCTGAAACCAAGGTCCGGTTTGCAACGCCCGAGATCATGCTGACGTCCAAGGTGATCGACGGCACGTTCCCTGATTACACGCGCGTCATTCCGGTTGGAAATACTCGCAAGCTGGAAGTGGACGCCGCGGAATTCGCCCATGCGGTGGACCGGGTTTCGACCGTCTCGTCGGAACGCTCGCGCGCGGTCAAACTGTCGCTTGAACAGGATCGTCTGATGCTTTCGGTCAACGCACCCGACAGCGGCGCCGCCGAGGAAGAACTGGGTGTGGCCTATTCCGACGACCGGCTGGAAATCGGTTTCAACGCCAAATACCTGCTGGAAATCGCCGGTCAGGTGGATCGCGAAAACGCGGTGTTCATGTTCAATTCCGCCGGCGACCCGACCCTGATGCGCGAAGGCAATGACGAATCGGCGGTCTATGTCGTGATGCCGATGCGGGTGTAACCCTTTGGCGGGCCTCGCCCTTTCACGGCTGACGCTTTCGCATTTCCGTTCATACAAATCCGTCTTGATCCGGGCAGATGCCCGACCGGTTGCCCTTTACGGGCGCAACGGTGCCGGCAAGACCAACGTGCTGGAAGCGGTTTCGTTTCTTTCGCCGGGGCGCGGAATTCGCGGCGCGCGCGCCGATGCGGTTGCCCGAAGCCCGGAAAATCTGGGTTGGAAGGTCACTGCCGAACTGCAAAGTCTCGGGTTTGATCACCATGTTGAAACCAGCATGGAACCGGATACACCCCGCAAGGTGCAGATCGATGGCAAAAGCGCCACCCAGACCGCGATGGGCCGACTGTTACGCATGGTCTGGCTGGTGCCATCTATGGACCGGCTCTGGACCGAAGGCGCCGAGGGGCGGCGCCGGTTTCTGGACCGCATCACCCTCAGCTTCGTACCGGATCACGCCGACGTGTCGCTGGCCCACGAGAAAGCGATGCGCGAACGCAACCGACTGCTGAAAGATGGTGGCAACGATGCGGGCTGGTATCGGGCGCTGGAGCGTCGCATGGCGGAAAGCGCGCAGGCGATCACCACCAACCGGCGGGCCGCGCTGGAGCGGATATCGGCAGCGCAGGCCCATGCCCGGACCGTGTTTCCGGCGGCAGGGCTGGAACTGCGCGACCTGTCCGACACGGCCATGCCGCGCGCTGCGGATGATCTGGCCGAACTGCTGGCCGACCACCGGCCGCGGGACATCGCGGCGGGGCGCACCCTGATCGGCCCGCACCGGGCGGACCTGAACGCGGTTTACACGGCCAAGGGCATTGCGGCGAATTCCTGTTCCACGGGCGAGCAAAAGGCATTGCTGATCTCGGTCATTCTGGCGAATGCGCGGGCGCTGGCCCTTGAATTCGGCGCGCCGCCGATCATTCTGCTGGACGAGGTTGCAGCCCATCTGGATCAGGACCGGCGCGCGGCGCTTTACGACGAAATCTGCGCAATGAAGGCCCAAGCGTGGATGACCGGGACCGAGGCCGGACTTTTTCAATCGCTTGCAGGACGCGCGCGGTTTTTTGAAGTATCAGAGTCCGGCGGCTCATCGGAAATCATGGAAAGGGATATGGCATGAAATTGTTCTGCAAAATGGCCGCCATCTTGCTGGCCGTCGTCATGGCGGTACCAGCGGCGGGTGGTGATCTGGTGGACAAGGCAAGGAAACAGGGCCGCTATTACGGGGTCGGATGGCAGAACGACGGCAATCACTGGTCGATCGAAGTGCTGTTTGACGATGCCGGCGCGCAAATCGCCTATCCTTCGAGCAACTGCTCGGGCCGATGGTCGCTGACCCATGAATTCGGCGCGGAATTGCAGTATGTCGAACAGATCATCGACGGAACCGACAATTGCATCGAATTGGGCACGGTCTATCTGGAGCCGCTGGAAGATGGGCGGTTTCTGTATACGTGGCTGGAAGTCGTGCCCAAGGTGAATGCGCGCGCGGTGCTGGTTCCGCTGACCGACAAACGGTTGAGCTATCACGAACTGATGATGCTGACGCTGAATTCGGTGGATATGGGGTTTTTGCTGCCGGAATTTCGCGAGTGAGATTTTCGCATGAATTGCTGCGGATCGGCCATGACGACTGAAAACCGGCGTCGCGGGGCGGTTTGCCCATGACCGTCACCCCCACCGAATTGCTGCTCTACGCTGGCGCGGTTGCGATCCTTTTCGTGACGCCGGGGCCGGTCTGGGCAGCCTTGATTGCGCGCGCCCTGTCAGGCGGGTTTCACGCCGCGTGGCCGCTGGCGTTTGGTGTCGTGATCGGCGATGCGATCTGGCCGGTTCTGGCGATTTTCGGAGTGACCTGGCTGGTATCGCTTTACGCAGATTTCCTGCTGGTCCTGCGCTATGGCGGGGCGTTGATGCTGGCGGTGATGGGGGTTTTGCTGATCCTGCATGCCGGGCGCAAGATCGAGCGTGACCGCCGCCTGACCGCGCCCGGTGCCTGGGCCGGTTTTTCCGCCGGCGTGCTGATCATCCTGGGCAATCCCAAGGCGATCCTGTTCTATATGGGGGTGCTGCCGGGGTTCTTTGACGTGGCCGTCCTCACCGGCCCCGACATCGTGATGATTGCGCTGGTCTCGATGCTGGTGCCGCTGGCGGGGAACGTGGTTCTGGCCGCTTTCGTCGACCGCACGCGGGCCTTGATTTCGTCGCCGTTGGCGCTGAAGAGGGTCAATTTCGCCTCGGGCGCGGCGCTGGTCTGCGTCGGCATCGTGATCGCGCTGGCGTAGGTCGGACAATTGTCCGACCTACGGGAATCGCAGATACACAACCTCGTTATTCGGACATCGCAATCATCCTGCGCCGACCACAAAATATTGGGGCATTTACGTGACATTTGCCACCGAAACCCTTATATTCAGTGGGAAAAATCGCGGGCGGGGCACATGGCGGCGAAAGACCAGCAATCATCGGAATACGGCGCGGAATCTATCAAGGTTCTCAAAGGCTTGGAGGCGGTTCGTAAACGTCCCGGCATGTATATCGGCGATACCGATGACGGCTCGGGCCTGCATCACATGGTGTACGAGGTCGTCGACAACGGCATCGACGAGGCGCTGGCCGGCCATTGCGACACGGTAAGCGTGGTGATCCATGCCGACGCCTCGGTTTCGGTCAGCGACAACGGGCGCGGCATTCCGGTCGGCATTCACGAGGAAGAGGGCGTTTCCGCCGCCGAGGTCATCATGACCCAGCTCCACGCGGGCGGCAAGTTCGACAGCAATTCCTACAAGGTTTCCGGCGGCCTGCACGGGGTCGGTGTTTCGGTCGTCAACGCCCTGAGCGAATGGCTGGAGCTGCGCATCTGGCGCGACGGCAAGGAACATTTCGCACGCTTTGAACATGGCGAAACCGTCGAGCATCTGAAAATCGTTGGCGACGCGAACGGGCGCAAGGGCACCGAGGTACGGTTTCTGGCCACGACCGATACATTTTCCGATCTCGAATACAATTTCAAAACGCTGGAGCACCGTCTTCGCGAACTGGCGTTTCTGAATTCCGGGGTCCGCATCACGATCGAAGATCACCGCCCGGCGGAAAAGCTGGTTTCGGAAATGGTCTATGACGGTGGCGTGCGCGAATTCGTGCGCCATCTGGACCGGTCGAAATCCGGCCTGATCGAAACGCCGATCTACATCAAGGGCGAGCGCGACGAGATCGGGATCGAAGTCGCAATGTGGTGGAACGACAGCTATCACGAGAACGTGCTGCCCTTCACCAACAACATCCCGCAACGCGACGGCGGCACCCATCTGGCGGGGTTTCGCGGGGCGCTGACCCGCTCGATCAACGCCTATGCCGCGTCCTCGGGTATCGCCAAGAAAGAAAAGGTGAACTTCACCGGGGATGACGCCCGCGAAGGCCTGACCTGCGTGTTGTCGATCAAGGTGCCGGACCCCAAGTTTTCCAGCCAGACCAAGGACAAGCTGGTTTCGTCAGAAGTCCGCCCTGCGGTCGAAGGCCTGATGAACGAGAAACTGTCGGAATGGTTCGAGGAACATCCCGTCGAGGCAAAGCTGATCGTCGGCAAGATCGTCGAAGCAGCACTGGCCCGCGAGGCCGCGAGAAAGGCCCGTGAACTGACACGGCGCAAGACCGCGATGGACATTGCCAGCCTGCCCGGCAAGCTGGCCGACTGTCAGGAAAAAGACCCCGGCCTGTCCGAGATATTCCTGGTCGAAGGCGACAGCGCCGGCGGATCGGCCAAACAGGGCCGGTCGCGCCGAAATCAGGCAGTGCTGCCCCTGCGTGGCAAAATCCTGAACGTCGAGCGCGCGCGATTTGACCGTATGCTGGGCAGTCAGGAAATCGGCACGCTGATCACCGCGTTGGGAACCGGGATCGGGCGGGACGAGTTCGACATCTCCAAATTGCGGTATCACAAGGTCATCATCATGACCGACGCCGATGTCGATGGGGCCCATATCCGCACGCTGCTGCTGACATTTTTCTTTCGCCAGATGCCAGCGCTGATCGAGGGAGGGTTTCTCTATATCGCGCAACCTCCGCTGTACAAGGCCGCGCGCGGCAAGTCCGAGGTTTACCTGAAGGACCAGATCGCGCTTGAGGATTATCTGATCGAACAGGGGCTTGATGGCGCGGTTCTGGCGCTGGGCGACGGGACCAAGATCACCGGTGCCGATCTGGCACGTATCGTGCGCGAAGCGCGACGGGTGCGCGCGATCCTGAATGCGTTTCCGACGCACTATTCGCGGCACCTGCTGGAACAGGCCGCAATCGTCGGGGCACTGGTGCCGGGGCGCGTGGACGCGCATGCTCAGGAAACCGCCGATGCCGTCGCGGCGCGGCTCGATCAGGTGTCCCCGGAATTTGAACGCGGCTGGCAGGGGCGGCCCACACAGGATGCCGGCTTGCGGTTCTCGCGCGTGCTGCGCGGGGTGGACGAAGTGCAAAGCCTTGACGGCGGCTGCATCCGCTCGGGCGAGGCACGCAAGCTGGCCGGATTCACCGATAGTTTGCAAGAGGTGTACGGCGCGCCCGCGAAATTGCTGCGCAAAGACCGCGAAAACCTGATTCACGCGCCCTCGGACCTGTTGGGGCACATCCTTTCGGAGGGTGAAAAAGGGCAATCGCTGCAACGCTACAAAGGGCTGGGCGAGATGAACCCGGACCAGTTGTGGGAAACCACGCTCGACCCCGAGGCGCGAACGTTGTTGCAGGTCAAGATCGAGGATTTCGCCGACGCGGACGATTTGTTCACCAAGCTGATGGGTGACGTGGTGGAGCCGCGGCGCGAGTTTATCCAGACCAATGCGCTGAGTGTGGCGAATTTGGATTTTTAAGCCACTTCGCGGCGGGGCCTCCGGCGGGAGTATTGTTTCCAAAAAGAAACAGGATCACGCGCCGCGGCGCTGGATGAAGTCATGGACCATATCGACGATCACCGGTGCCAGCAGCGGGGTGATGATGTGGCCCATGCCCTCGACGATCCGCAGTTCGGCATCCGGGATCAGCGCTGCGATGTCGCGGCCCTCGGCGGGTGGTATCAGCGTATCATCGGCACCGTGAATCACGAGGCAGGGCAGATCGATGGACTTCAGATCCTCCCGTCGGTCCGGCGCGCTGATGGTCGCGAGCGCCTGACGGTTCACGCCTTCGGGATCGTGCGCGCGGTCCCAGTTGCGCCCGGCCTGTTCGCGAATTTCAGCCTCTGGCATCGGGTAGCCGGGGCTACCCCAATTCCGGAACTCTTCAACCAGCGCATCCTGTGCCTCGGTTCGTGTTTGCGCCCTGGCCAGAATCATGGGCAGGATCGCCGGGTTGCGCAGACCTGCCGAGGTCATCACGATGGTATCGCTTAGCAGGCGGTCCGCGTGATTTTTCGCCAGTATTTGCGCGATCAGACCCCCCATCGATATCCCCAGAACGTGGGTCGTTTCGATCTCCAGCGCATCCATCAGACCGATGACATCCTTCGCCATGTCGGACACGGAATATGCCGGGTCCGGAATATTACCGTCATTCACCATCGCGACGATCTGATCGGCGGCGCCGGGAACCCCTTCGGCGGGACAACGCTGCGAAAGCCCGGAATCGCGGTTGTCAAATATGATGCTGCGATAGCCCAGCGCGGCGAAGCCTTGCACGAACGCCTGTGGCCATTGCACGAGCTGGGTGCCAAGTCCCCGGATCAGGATCAAGGGGATGCCGTCCGGCGGGCCATGCGCCTCAACCTCCAACCAGATGCCGTTTGCCCTGATCTGCATTGCAACCTCTATCTTTCAAGCGCCGATTCGGCGGTGGCACGGTCAAGCAGGCCAAGCGCCACCAGCGCGTCGGCAAATCCCCGGGTCGACTGAAACAGATGCCCCTGCCAACCGCGCGCCTGTGCTGCGGCGATGTTCTCGTGCCGGTCGTCGACAAACAACAGCATTTCCGGCGCAATGCCACACGATTTTTCCACCCGCGCAAATATCTCGGCCTCGGGTTTGATCACGCCCAGTTCACCGGAAACAAAGGCGGCATCGAAATCATTCAGAAACGGGTATTCCCCGACCGCCAGCCGGAACGGTTCCTGCCCGATATTGCTGAGGATGAAGGTGGGCATTCCCGAGGCACGCAACGCAAGGTTCAGGGACACCGCGCCGGGTATCGCGGGTGCCGCAATTTCCAGCCAGCGATCATGCCACAGACGGATTTCGGTCTGAAAATCGGGGTGGGCATCAGCTTCGTCATAGACGGTTTTCCGGAATGCCGCCCCCCGGTCGATCCGGTCGTTCATGGCGTGCAGATCCGTCGCGGCGAACAGCGCGCGGCGCGCGGCGGGGGTGATGACGCGGTCATAAAACGACTCGGGCTGCCAACGGATCAGCACGTTGCCGATGTCGAATACCACCGCCTTTGGCCGGGTGGTCATCGCAGCGGTAACCGCGCGGAAACGCGGCGCTGCACCAGGGCCTCGCGCCAGAAAACGAACACCCCGGAACCCACAATCAGCGCGATGCCGATCCAGGCAATGCCATCGGGAAGCGTGCCGAAAACCGCAACGCCCCAGAAGATCGCCAGCAGCATTGCGACATATTCAAACGGTGCGATCAGCGCTGCCTCGCCCAGACGATAGGCTTGCGAGATGAAATAGCCGCCGCCGGTACTGGCGGCCCCGATCAGCAGGAATATCACGTAGTCGTCGGTCCCGGGCCAGCTCCAGGCGCGAAACATGAAATCGAGCGACGGGTCATCCCACCCCGCGAACCGTCCGTTGCCCAGCGCCAGCCCGATCGCAGCACTTACCAGAATGAACGTCAGTTGAATGTAGAATATCATGGTGATCGCCCGCTCGGTCCCACCGATTTTGCGCGTCAGGATATGGATCAATGCATAAGCACATGCCGCGATCAGCGGCAACAGCGCCGCGACCTGAAAACTTCCCTGCCCGGGACGCAACATCACCAGAACGCCCAGCATTCCCACGCCCACCGCCAGCCAGCGGCGCGGGCCAACGGTCTCGCCCAGAAAAAATACGGACAGCGCGGTGATGATCAACGGCGCGACGAAAAACACCGCCACCGCATCGGCCAGCGGCATCGCGGCAAGGCCCAGAAAGAAGGTCATATTCGCGACGACGACGCAAAACCCTCTGAGCAGATGAATCGGCAATCTTTTGGTTTTCAAAACCGCAAGCCCACCCTGAAACGGCAGGATAAACACCAGCAGCAGCGTCATTCCGACGAGCGAACGCACCAAAACCACCTGATGCAACGCATAATCACCGCTGAGAAACTTGATCGCCATGTCGTTGAACGAAAAAAAGAACGAGGCCGCAACCGCCGACAATATCGCGATGGTACTGTTCTGGCTGGCGGAGGACGTGGCCATCTGCGGCTCCTGAATTCAGAAGTTCAGCACAACAGGTTGCTGCCGGGTCTGTCTGTCCGGATTGCGACAACGCGCGTGTCGCGGTGCGCCCGCTCCGCCGCAGGTTTTCTCGCACCGCATTCCTGCTTTCGCGTCGGATGCTGAAAGATCTGCCAAACAGAACCAATGATCCGGTTTACCGGTTTATTGGATGTCGGCGCAACATGTTGGTTTCCTGCCGAAAAACTGGCGGAATTTCGCGTGGCGCATTCCGGAAACCGACCGGTTTCGGCCTTTCCGAGACGGCCTGCGGCCCGGTCCGGGTATCGCGCCGTAACCGTAGCAGCAACCCATCAGACCAATTTCAATCGCCGGTTCGTTTTGCATGGGCCCGGACAAAATCGGAAAACTTGGCCACCCACGGATTTCCGGCGCTATAGCGCAGAGGGCAAAATCGCGCGAGCAGGTTGCGAACAACAATCCCATCCCGGTCGCCGTCAATGCCGGTGCGCCGCGTCGCTCCGTATCCGAATGCCGTACCGCGCGCGACATTCGCGGGCCACGCATCGTGGAATTCGTGCCCCGGCGTGTTCCCGCCGGTGCCGGGCAAGAAAATCCGGTATCCCGCACCGGCCAACGCCAGCCGGAACCGTGGAACTTGCAGGCGTTTTCCGGTATGGGACAACCAGTCGAACTCGACCCGTGGTAACGGATTGGGCAGGGGCGCGTCAAAGATGGACGTTCTACCGAAATATCTGGATATCCGGGCACCGGATCGACCCGGCCACCCCCCGGCGGCCATCATCATCGGGTTGGCCGAGACCCTGCACAAAATGCTGGAATGGCATTCCCGGCGCAAGGAAACCCACCATTGAACGGGCCTGCGACCGCACGGGGGCTTGTGAAAGTGGCTTGGCACTTGCAACCCGGCCCAAAACCCGGAACAAAACACCCACGGCCCCGTAGCTCAGCCGGATAGAGCGGCCGCCTCCTAAGCGGCAGGTCAGAGGTTCGAATCCTCTCGGGGTCGCCATTCAATACCCCACCACCGGGTCGATCGGGTTCAGCAGCGGTTTGTCGCTCAGATACAGTGACAGGTTCCGGAAAAACAGGCCCAGCGTCAGGGGAATATAGGCATCGCCGTCGTCGGCGGAGACATGAGGCGTGAGGATCAGGTTGCGGGTGTTCCACAGCCGGGATTCCGGGGCAACCGGTTCCGGGTCGAACACATCGAGGATGGCACCGGCCAGCGTGCCCGCGTCCAGCTTGTCGCACAATGCGTCGTAATCCATCACCGCCTCGCGGCCGATATTGATGATGCCTGCGGCCGGTTTCATCAGGTCCAGCCGGCGACGATCCATCAGGCCACGCGTTTGAGGTGTATCCGGGGTTGCGATCAGCAAATAGTCGGCCAGCGGCAGCACCTGATCGAGCGCCGATGTCGTGACCGTTCGTCCGCACCCTTGGACCGCACGACCGGTGCGGTTGACCCCGATCACTTCGACCCCCAGCGGGGCCAGCATTCCGGCCGCCGCGCCGCCCAGCGAACCGGTGCCAAGAATGACCACCGTTTTCCCGGCAATCGGCGAGGCATAGAGCGAATCGTAAACCGCATTTCGTTGGTTGGTGACGATGGCCGGCATGTGCGAATGCAGCATCAGGATCGCCATCAGGCCGAACTCGCCCGCCTTGGCGGCGTGGACGCCCTTGTTGTTGGTCAGGGTCACGCCCTCTGGCAGCCAGTCGAGCGGCAGCATGTGTTCGATTCCGGCGCCGATGCAGTGAATCCATCTGAGCCTAGGGGCAACCCGCGCCAGATCGCGCGTCGGCATGTCCCAGGTCAGCAGCACCTCGGCCTCGGCCATCGAGGTTGCCCAATTGTCGGTGTCCCAGTCGATGAACGGTTCCAGCCCGGCCTTTACGCCACCGAATTCCGCCAGCGCGGCATCGAAGCGTTCGCGCGTGATCGTGAACACCGCCTCGCCCTCTGGCGTGTTGGGGAACGAGCCTTCGGCCCAGCGGTTGTTCTTGACGTGGATTTTCAGGGCCATGGGATTGCTTTCTTGTCAGGTTGCGCCCTGCGCCTCGATCTCCTGCATCTGCGCGATGATCGCCGCGTCGCGGGCATCGTCGTCCAGCGATTCGAGCGCGAATTGCGCGTCCATCACCTGCATGCCGATGGCCATCAGCGTCGCCGCATCATCGCGGCCCGGCACCGGTGGCATCTTCAGGATCGTGTCCTGCCCATAGGTACGCACCGACATGCCGGCGGGATGCGCCGGCTGCGGCGGTTCGATTCCGTCGGCTAGGTCGCGGATGGCCTTGCGGATACGACGACGATAAAGCGAAATGCCGCGATCCGTCGGCATCAGGTTCTCGCCCTTGTGGGTGGATATCGGCCCCATCCCCTCGACCGCTTCGCTGTCGGCGGGATAACGCTGGCGCTCTTCCGGCGGGCGGTCCAGCACCTCGCCCTGTTCGATCTGCTCGTGCCCTTCACGGGTGTTGTATTCATGAGGGTCCCAGCGGTCGCCAAAATTGGCCCAGGCATAGGCGATGGTGTTTTCGTCATCCACCGGAACCACCCACCGCGTGAAACAGGAACGCCCGAAATAGCGCGGCTCCGTGCCGTCGGCGGCAAATGCGGCACCGGCCTGGGTGAAATTCGGCAGGATCAGTTCGTTCAGCCGCAGCCAGGCATTGTCGTCAACCCGGCGGGTCGAGGTGCCAAGGAAATGGTTTTCATTGCGCTCGTAGAATTTGAGCTGACCGGCCGCTTTCATGCCCTCGGAAAACTGCGGGTGGCTGTTCTGGCTGTGCAGGAACGTCGTGTGCGTCGGATCCAGAATGGCGTCCTGCACCTGAATCCAGTTGCAGCCATAAGGTGCCCGGTAAGGGGCGCTGGTCATGCCGGGGTGTTCGAACGCATCGTAGATCGGGAATTCAGGCATTTTGTCCGGCGGGCCAAGATAGGCGAAAATCAGACCCCGGTATTCGATCACCGGATAAGCGCCAAGCCGCGTTCGTTCGCGTACCAGGGTCACCGCGTTCGCAGAACGGTCCTCGGCCGGGGTCTCCAAGATCTCGCCGTCCGGCGCAAACAGCCAGCCGTGATAGCAGCAGCGGATGCCGCGTTCTTCGCATTTGCCGTATTCAAGCGAGGCCCGCCGGTGCGGACAATGCTTGTGAACCAGCCCGAATTTCGCGCCACCGCCATGGCGGAACAGCACCAGTTCCTCGCCCAGCACCTTGATCAGTTTCGGCAGGTCGCCAAGATCGTCGGTGATCAGGACCGGGTGCCAGAACCGGCGCAGATATTCGCCGCAGGGCGTGCCGCGCCCGACCCGTGCGAGTTCCGCGTCGATTTCCGATGGATCGGCCTGTCCATAGCCGCTGAAATTTCCGCTCGGGCCGGGGGAAACGGGGTTCGCATCTGACATGAGGCACTCGCACAATGGCATTGCTGTTTCGACAGGTTCGCATGTGAAACTTTGTGGTTTCGTAAGTCAACCATTATTCAATTACGGTATTCGCAAGAAAATTGTTGCATTGGTTCGGAAACCGAATAGTGTCACCTCGTTTTGGGGGGTCGATATGCGCGGGCTTAAGGAAAGGCAAACGTTGGAAGTGGTTGCGGGTTCGCGCAAACCCGGAACGAGGTCGCCTGACAACCAGCTAAACCGCGCAATCATATCGTTTCTGCAAAAAGACGGGCGGATGCCGTTCGCCGAGATTTCGCAGCTACTCGGCGTTTCCGAAGGCACGATCCGCAACCGCGTGGCCAGCATGAAAAAAGCGGGATTGCTGCAAATCGTGGCCATCACCGATCCGGCGCTGAACGAATACCGTACCGACGCAATGCTGTGCCTGAAGGTCGCGCCGGGTGCGACGCCCCAAGCCGTCGCCGGGCGACTGGCCGGGTTTGACGAGGTGGTCTATATCCTGTGGGTCAGCGGAAGGTTCGATCTGCTGGTCGAGGTCGTCTCCGACGATCCGGCGCAGTTTCTGGAATTTCTAGACCGGAACATTCACGGCCAGACCGATATCGCGACGACCGAAACGATGACCGGCCTGCGGAATTTCAAGAACCAGTTCTTGCTGAAACGGGTCTGGAGCGACGGCGATGACTGATGTTGTGCGCGATGTGGTGACGGCGTTTCAAGCACCCGGAAAACCGGTGCAGGGCCTGCCCGCCGACGCCTATGTCAACGACGATTTCTGGCAACGTGAATGCAACACGGTGCTGGAGCGCAACTGGATTTGCGTCGGGTTTCGGCACGAATTCCAACAACCGGGCGATGTCCGGCCCGTCGAAATTGGCGGAAAGCCGATATTGCTGGTCCTGAACGCGAAGGGTGAAATCGGCGGGTTTCACAATGCCTGCCGCCACCGGTGCCTGAAACTGGTGGACGCGCCGGGCAATGCGGGCAAGCTCATCCGCTGCCCGTATCACGCCTGGGCCTACGATCTGGACGGCGCCTTGCGCGCGTCGCCGCATTTCGGCGGGACCGACAACCACCGGCCCGATGGATTTGACCCGGCACAGAACGGCCTCGTGCCGGTTCGCGTTCACGTCTGGCACGACTGGATCTTCGTCAATCCGGATGGCAAGGCGGACCCGTTTGAAACCTATGCTGCCGCGCTGATCTGGTGGTTGAGCGACCTTGAACTGGGCCGGGCGCAGGTCCTTGGCGTGCTCGACTTTGGCGAGATCAAGGGCAACTGGAAACTGGTGATGGAGAATTTCATCGAACCGTATCACGTGCAGTTCGTCCACGCGACCACGACCGATCATCCCCTGAATAAGCACTATACCGTTGTCGATGGTCGCTGCCTTGGCAGTGCGATCGATCTGGATGAAGACGGCGGCAGCGGGGCAACGCTGGCGGTTTCCTCGCGGTTCCTGACGCTGTTTCCGAACTTCATCATCGGGCGGTATTTCCCCGACCAGCTTGGGGTTTACCTGAACGTGCCGTTGGGGCCGGGGCGGACGGCGCAGAAACGCGCGCTCTACTCCACCGAGGGGCAGGAATTTGATGCGGAACAGATCGAGGCGCTCAAGACGCTTTGGTGGAATGTCCACAAGGAAGACCACGAAATGATCGAGCGGCTGCAAAAGGGCCGGGCGTCGCCCGTGGCGGCAAAAGGCGGCGTGCTGTCCCCGGTCTGGGAAGACAGCGTGCGCGCATTTCAGGAACTGGTGGTCGAGAACCTGCAACCCGAAGAGGCAATATGACAGACAACAACCCGGGCGAATTCCGGCTGGCCCATACCATGATGCGGGTGCTGGACATGGACAAATCGCTGGAATTCTATTGCGGCATTCTGGGAATGCGGGTCTTGCGTCGCACCGATTATCCGGGTGGCAAATTCACCAATACCTTCATCGGTTACGGGCCGGAAGCCGAGTTTCCGGCGCTGGAACTGACCGCGAACTGGGACCAGAGCCAGCCTTACGACAAGGGCAACGGCTGGGGCCATATCTGCATCGAAACCAAGGACGTCTACGCCGCCTGCGAGGCGCTGGCAGACAAGGGCGTGAACATCACCCGCCCGCCGGGACCAATGAAAAACGGGACGCGGGTCATTGCGTTTTGCGAAGACCCGGACGGCTACAAGGTCGAACTGAACGAATCCATCCTGAAAATGGAGACCTGAGTCCAGATGCCCGTCGACCACAGCCACGAAATCGCCGTTCAACGCCCGTTCGCCGACGCGAATCAGCTTTTCACGCCCAAGGGCAAAGAAGCGTGGGTGCCGGCTTGGGCACCGGCATCGAAGAATCTGAAAAGAATTACCCAATCCTCAACATGCAAACCTGAAGGAACACCAACATGGGCGACAAGCCACAACTGATGAAATGGGATCTGGTCGAAGACCGCTACAACACAATCGGCGAAGGCGACGGCGACACCTATATCAAACCGATGGTCACCAGCGCGTTTTCCAAAACCATGTGCGGCGGCATCAACGTCTTGAAGAACATAAAGGTGCCATGGGATCTGACCTGCGACGAAATCATCTATGTGCTGGAAGGCATGTTCCGGCTGGTCTGCGACGGCGAAGAATACATCTGCAACCGGGGCGATGTGCTGTTCATCCCCAAGGACAACCACATTTCCTATGAGGCTGACGAGCGCTGCGTCATCTTTTACGCCGCCTATCCGCATAACTGGAAACAACTGGCGGGCCTGACCCACGTGCCGGGCATCGATCCCGATGACTTTGTACCGGGCTGAGGTGCATGTGACATCGGGTTTAGGGAGAACGAAATGACCGACTTCGATAAGAAAATATATTACGAGACCTTTCAGGAAGCGGTCGAGCGCAACCGACCCCGCATTCCCGCCCTGCGCAAGCAGCTTGAAGAGGCGGGCGTCAAATATGTGCTGTCGACCTGGATCGACCTCCATGGCATTCCCAAGACCAAACCGGTCCCGATCAGCGATCTGGAGCCGCTATGCCTGGGAAAAGGCCCGCAATTCGCGGTGCATTCGATTTCCTATGTCCCCGAACTCAGCCCGGCGGACAGTGATCAGGTGATGGTGCCGGATCTGGATGCGGTCTATATCTGCCCGTGGGATACCTCGATGGCGGTGATATTCGCCGATCTTTTCTGGGAAGACGCACCTTACAACGTGTGCCCGCGACAGGCGCTGAAACGTGCGATCCACGAGGCGCAATCCGACGGCTATGTCGGCTATGCCGGGGTCGAGCCGGAATTCATCGTCATGCAATACAACGACGCGGGTCAGCCGATAAAGGCGTTCGACGACGACCCCGAAAACGGCTTGCGCCCGCGCCGCCAGGCCTTTGGCTATGACGTCGAATACTCGATCGATTCCATGCCGTTTCTCAAAGACATGATCGACATTCTGGAAGAACTCGGCTGGAACCTGCACGATGTCGTCGCTGAGGGTGCCTATTCGCAATTCGAGCTCGATTTCCACTATACCAACATGCTGGAAATGGCGGATCGGCTGGTATTCCTGCGCATCGTTCTGAAAGAGGTTGCCAAGGAACACGGCATGTTCGTGACCTTCATGCCGAAACCCACCGTCGGGGACTGGCGTTCGGGCGCGCATATCAACATGTCGATGCAACACAACAGCCGCCCCGGTGAAAACGTGTTTCACGACGACAGCGAAAGCGGCTGGTCCGATGAAAGCCGCTGGGCGGTCGGTGGCTTGATGCAACACGCCGAGGCGTTGACGGCGATCACTTGCCCGACCGTGAATTCCTATAACGGGCTGGTGCCGCGGGTCGGGGGATTTGAAGGTGGCACCGTGACATGGGCACCGACCAACATCACCTATGGGTTCAACAACCGCTCGGCCCAGTTCCGCCTGCCGCAAAGCCGGTACTGCATCGAAAACCGCGCCGCCGACATGACCATGAACGTCTATCTGGCGATGGCGATGACCCTTGGCGCGGCGCTTGCAGGGATTCGCGACAAGGTCGAGCCGGGCAAACCGACCGATTTCGACCTTTACGCAATGACCGAGACCCAGTTGGAAACCGCGAATATCCGCCGCCTGCCCCGCACCCTGTTCAACGCGATCGAGGCCTTGCGCAAGGACGATCTGGCGGGGCACGTCATGGGCGACGTGATGCGGAAATCCTATCTCGAATACAAGAACGACGAATGGGAGCGGTATCATCAGGCGGTGACCGACTGGGAGGTTCAGGAATACCTGCGGCTCTACTAACGCCTGATCGGGAAACCGGCACCGCGCGGAAAATGTAAAATCACCGCGATTCCGTTGATTTCGGAAATGGCGATTTCTTGTGCGTCGGGTTATGGCTGCATCATGATTAGCCTATTATGATCATCTGGTTATGATGTTTTCCGAAAGTGACTAAAATATTTTAGTGATTCTAAATCAAGGGCACGAAAGCCGCCGCGATCCTTCGATTTGAGATGTGCTCGCGGTTTTTCAGGAACCTGCTAGAGTTTGTGAATGGACGGCGTTGAAATCTTTGATCTGGGGGATCTGGAGCTGCAGACCGGGGCGACCCTGAAAGGCGCCCGGCTGGTCTACAAGACCTACGGCAAGATCAATCCGGCGGGCGACAACGTGGTGCTGCTACCCACATTTTACACCGGCACCCACCAACGCAACGAGGGTTTTTTCGGCAAGGGCCGCGCCATGGACCCCGCGCGGCATTTCATCGTCTCGGTCAACCTCTTTGGCAACGGGCTTTCCACCTCGCCCAGCCACGGGCTTGGCGGGAATTTCCCCGATGTCACCCTTTGGGACAACATTGCCGCCCAGCACCGGCTGCTGAAGGATCACCTGAACATAACGCGAATCGCTTTGGTCGCCGGCTGGTCCATGGCCGGATGTCAGGCCTTTCAATGGGCCGCGCAATATCCCGATATGGTGCGGGCGATCCTGCCGTTCTGCGCCTCGGCCCGCTGTTCGCCGCATAATTACGTGTTTCTCGAAGGCGTAAAGGCGGCGCTGGTCGCGGACCCGGTTTACAATGACGGACATTATAGCGCCCAACCCAAAGCCGGCCTGGCCGCCTTTGGCCGGGTCTATGCCGGCTGGGCCTTTTCCCAGACCTTTTATCGCGACGGGCTGTTTCGTGAACTCGGTTACGCCAGCCCCGACGCGCTGCTGGATGACTGGGCCGGGGATCACGCGGAAAACTGGGATGCCAACAATCTGCTGGCGAAACTGAAGACCTGGCAGACCACCGACATCAGCGACAACGCGCTTTATGGCGGTGATTTTTCCAAGGCGCTTGCTGCGATTACGGCGAAGGCCATCGTGATGCCGTGCAGCGACGACCTCTATTTTCCGCCCATAGACAGCGCCGCCGAGGTTGCATTGATGCCCAACGCCCAGCTTCGCACCTTTACCTCGCCCTGGGGACATTGCGTCGCCAATCCCGGCAATTCCGCCGCGTTCGAGACGCATCTGGATACGGCATTACGCGAATTGCTGGCATGATGGCAGATGCGAACCAGCGGGATTTCACCGGCCCGGAACTTTGCCGTATGGCGGCGCACGAGGTGGTCGCGCTGCTGAAAAGGCGCGAGATCAGCCCCGAAGAATTGCTTGGCGCCGCCTTCACGCGGATCGAGGCGGTCGAGCCCGCCATCAACGCGATGCCGACGACCTGTCGCGACCGCGCCGAAAACGCGGCCCGCGATCCGGACATCGCGCAAAAGGACCATCCCGGTTGGCTGGGCGGGCTGCCGCTGGGCATCAAGGATCTGGACCGGGTCAAAGGGGTGCGCACGACCTTTGGCACGCTTGGGCTGGCCGATCATGTCCCCGATTTCAGCGAGCATTTCGTCGACCGGCTGGAATCGCGCGGCGGTATCGTCGCCGGCAAAACCAATACGCCGGAAATGGGGGCGGGCGGCAACACGTTCAACGGGGTGTTCGGCGCGACCCGCAATCCGTGGGATACCCGGATGAACGCCGCCGGTTCAAGCGGCGGTGCTGCCGCTTCGTTGGCGACGGGGGAAACCTGGCTCAGCAGCGGCTCGGACCACGGCGGGTCCCTTCGAACGCCCGCCGCCTATTGCGGTGTCGTCGGCCTGCGGCCAACGCCCGGACGGGTTGCGGCAACGCTTGTGGCGGGCAGCAGCGCCGGGTTCGTGACCGAGGGCGTGCCCGGGCCGATGGCGCGCAGCGTGCGCGACTGCGCGCTGTTTCTCGACGCGATGTCGGGGTTCGAGCCGCGCGTCCCCCTATCCTTTCCCGCCCCTGATATCGCATTTCAAGAATCGGTCAGACGCGCCGACGGCAAGGTCCGGATCCTTTACGCCCCCGATCTGAATGGCCTGTGTCCGGTCGAGCGCGAAATCGCCGAAACGCTGGAACGGGCGTTGGGCGCGGCCGCCAGATCCGGCGCGAAGGTCGAACAGGGCTGCCCCGACCTGACCGCTCTGGAACGCACCTATTTCACGATTCGCGCCGTCGGTTTCCTGGCCTCATATTCGCAAATGCCTGTCGAAATCACGCGGCATTTCAAACCGACGATCCGCGAAAATCTGGCATTCGCCCAAACCGTGACGCCTCAGGATATCGCCAGCGCGAATATCGCGCGCACGACGCTGTTTCTGAACATGCAGTCCTGTTTGCGGGATTTTGACGTTCTGGCCTGCCCGACGGTCGGCTGCATGCCCCGGCCCGTCGAACTGGAATGGGTTGATCAGATCAATGGCAGGAAATTCGTGAATTACATGGACTGGCTGCGGTTTGCCTTTTTGGCGACGACGACCGGATTGCCGGCGATCTCGATCCCGGTGGGGTTTGCGAACGGCATGCCCGTCGGCCTGCAACTGATCGGCCCGCCACGCGGCGAGGCCGTCCTGCTTGCCGCGGCACGCAGTGTCGAAATGGCGGTTGGCGGGCCATTGGGGCCGATCGATCCGAACATCACGCATGTCGCAAGGAACGGCACCTGAATCCGCAAGCACTACGGCCTGCACCGAACGGCACCTGTTGGGCACGCGAATAATCATACCTACGGACCCAAGGACCGATCTTTCTCTGATGAACGATTCTACTTTCCCAGAGGACCTTGTCGCTTACGGCTCGCAGAGCCGCGTATCGACGGCCCGGCGGTGCGCGCCCGTCAACGACCCAGCATTGCCATGGCTTCGTGCGCCTTCAGCGCCGGCTGGCAGGTCGCGCCATAGGTTTCCGGTGCGGTTGCAAGGTCCGGGAACAACGCAAAAAGCTCGTTTCTTGCCGCCGGCTCGACCCCGCGCAGCGCCGTAGCACCGGGATAGAAGCTTTCGGTTTCGATGCCGTTCGACCAGACGGTCTGGTGGTCGTCGAACATGAAGTGGCAATAGGTGACGTGATCGCAGGAATGGTCGCGCACGATGTCCCGGTCGTTCACCAGATGCGCCGCCGCTACCAGAACCTCGGCCGCACCGAACATCAGTTCGGCGCGCCAATCCGATAGCAGCACGCGATGCTGGGGCGAAACGACCAGATCGGCGTCGGGCATATTGTTCCCCAGTGCGTTCCGGCAAATGCGGATCGGGCGAAAGTCGCCGTTCGCCGCCATTTCGGGCTGCCCGATATGGCGCTGGGATACCCAACGCAGCGGATGATATTCTGCGTCGCCACACAGAACCATGTCGCCGATCTCAAGCGATTCGACCGGAACCCTGCCATTGTCGGTTTCGATCATCATGCCCTGGGCAAAGCAGGCAATGGTGATTTTCGCGATGCCGGTGTTGTTCGTGCTTTCGACATCGATGTCGAAATCGTGCTCTTTGTCGTCGGAACCGATATAACGGATCGTGTAGACATTCCCGGTCTGGCTCCAACTCAGGCCGCCGGAAACAAAAAAGGTATCGCCGGAATCGAGGCTGTTTGAGGTCAGGGTGAAATCGTCATCGAAATTCGACAGATCGATGTGAAATTCATCGTTTCCGCCGGGCCCTTCTCCGATCTGGGTCGGCGTGCCCTTGCCGAAATGTCCCAGTTGCACAAAGCTGATATTCCCGCCATCGGTCAGCGTGACATATTGGGTATCATCTTCGTTGTAGACAAAATCGCTGCCATTCAAATTACCGTTGGTCAGCGGAATGGTAATCGTTTCGGTGGACACTAAAACACTCCAGCTACTCGTGCGCCACCCAGCCGAAATACACGTCCTTTGTTATGGAAAATTTTGTGGAAACTAAGGCAAAATTGCGGGAGTTTGTGTCGGAGTCAGGGATTTTCCCGCGCGGATTGCAAAATGTTCGCAACCACGAGTGCCGAAATCACATTGTCAAAATCGTCCTGCAAGCCGGAATCAGTGGCCGCAAGGCGATATCCGCGCAACAGTGCCGCCGCGACGGATTGCAATTCTTCCGGGCAGCGCAGAAACAGCGCGCGCGCGCTGGTCAGCAGGTCCCAACCCTCGGGTTTCATCCGGCAATCCGCGAAATCGACGGCAAACAGCCGCTTTTCCGGGGTCAGGATGAAATTGCCCAGCGCGTTGTCGTTATGCGAAAACACCAGACGGCCAACCGGAACATTCGCCAGAACCGAAGCATGCCGCTCCAGGATCGCGGCATTCAGCCCGGATTCGTAGTTCATCAGATAGGACGCCCAGGTTTCATCGCTGGTTTCGCTGGGAACGGACCCGGCCAATGAACCGAACCACTGGCCCAGATGCTCGGCGGTCAGCATGGCGTTCTGTGCGTTGACGGACTGGCCAATCGAAACACCATCGATGAACTGCGTCACCATCAGTTGCCGCCCCTCGGCGACAAACAAAAGGCGCGGCACCTGCGCACCGTTCAAGAGTTCCAGCGCCTGTCTTTCGCGGGCAAAGGCGTCGTGCCCGGCGGTTCCGGGATGAAACAGTTTTGCAAACGCCGTCCTGGTTCCGATCGTCAGTTTCAGCGCGGTCGATGTTTCCGACGCCTTCAGGATCTCTGCGTCCAGTGATTCCCGCCCATGATCGGGGTCGATGACCCCGGCAACCGCATCGCCCAGTTCGCCAAGGATTTCTTTGATTTGTGCCTGTTTCATACCCTGCTCAGATCATCTTGATCACGTCTTTGTCGATCGACAACATATACCCTTTGCGGCTGATCGTCTTGATCAACAACTCTGAAACGATCTGGTTGCCCAGATGATCGCGCAGGCGTTTGATTCGCGTCGCACCGGCGGCCTCTTCGCAATCGGTCTTGTCCTTGCCGGTGATCATCGCCTCCAGTTCGACGCCCGAGATGAATTCGTCGTCCATCCGCGCCTCGCACAGGACCGCCAGCGCCTCGAACGCGGCTTCGGTCAGGGTGAATTCCATGTTGTTGATATAGACCACCAGTTCTTCACGGCTGACGATCAGGCTGTTGATCTGGATGCCTGCGCGTTCCACCTCGCTCATCCGGCGGTTCATGCCGGCGATGTTGATCAGGAACACGAGCGCCGCAATCAGGATCGCGGTCGAAAAAACCAGCAGCACGAAGATCACGAATCGATAGCTGGCAAGCGTGTCGGAAAACGCGGTGCCCGATTGCGCGAGAATCTCCAGCAGCTTGATTTCCGCGTTGCCGGTAAGGTCATCGTTTTCGACAAAAATCCGTTCGACCTGATTGTTGAACGAGTTGGCGTCGGGCAGGTTGTAAAACAGAACCACCGCCGCGATCACCAGAATTCCGATGATCGCGCCGATGCCGATATAAACGTTCGAGGAACCTCGCCGCAGGATGCGGAAGTTAGAATTTGAGGTAGAAAGCTCCTGCACTGCCCTGCCTTTGCGCCAGCCCACCGGGTCCGAATTCAGACATAACATTAAGCAGGGTCCAACCGCCAACACTAATCCGCCGCTTTACATTCTTGCGGATTTTCTTTGGCTTGCCGCACAGCCCGTCCGGTAGCTTCATCACCCCGTAATGAAGCTGCAGCGGAGAGGTTTTCTTGGCCTTGTAATCGACGAAGCAGGCGGCCTGGGCCGGTTGGCCAAGCGCAAGCCCCGTCGTCAGGGCACATATGATCAGCGTGGTTTTCATCATGATCCGAACATTGGGGGCAACGGGCGTGTTATTCAATATCAGTTTGGCCTCCGGGTGGGTAATTCGGGATGTTATCGGATAACACCGCCGCGATATTGCCTAACTTGGCGGCATCACCCCAATGTTGGTTCATCGGCTGCATGGGGGGCTGCTCAGCACTTCCGGCCAAACAACATCCACGGCGCGATCCGCGTCAACAAGATCGCAGGAAAAGGAAGATCGTCATGAAAACCAAGCTGATAACACTCGTCGCCGCCGCTGCCATGGCCGTGACCGGTTTCGCCTCCACACCCGCGCAAGCCGGACAAAACGATGACTTTGTACGCTTTCTGGTCGGGGTCGCCGTTCTGGGCGCCATCGCCAACTCGGCCAACCAGAATTCCCGTGTCACGGTCTCCAGTGGCGGGTATGCGCATCAGCATAACCACCTGCCGCGCCAGTGTCTGCGCAAACGCTGGACCAACAACGGCTGGAAAAAATATTACGACCGTCAGTGCATGCATCAGCGCGGCTGGCATGTTCATGGTGGCCAATGGCACCGGCACTATTATTAAAATGCCTCGGGCTCTGTGACTGTCTTTTTCCCCGGTTCCTGAGCACCTGTCCGACAGTTTCAACCCGAAGCATTCTGGGCGGGGTGGATTTTCCACCCCGCCCGTTTTTTGAGACCTTCGCATACCACAGACATGCGCAAATCCGCGCCACGCCCGTTATACAATTGCCCGGCGGCACCATTGGGCCGCGCCTGCCTGCCCCTCGGCAGGGTGCCGCCCTACCCGCCATTTAACGATATCAGACAGAGGTCGCTTTTTGGCTTTCCAGCCGGGCCCCAATGCGCGATGAACCGGCACCATGCCGGACCTTTCCCACGAAACCGCCGCGCTGAAATCCGGCACCCACCGCATTGCCGGGATCGACGAAGTCGGCCGTGGACCGCTGGCCGGTCCGGTTCTGGCGGCGGCGGTGGTGCTGGACCCGGTGAATATTCCGCCGGGTCTGCGCGATTCCAAGAAACTGTCGCGGCACCGACGCGAGGTGCTGTTCGACGCGATATGTGCCAGCGCGGATTGGGCGGTGGCCCAGGCCGACGTGGGTGAAATCGACCGGATCAATATCCTGAACGCCTCGCTACTGGCCATGCGACGCGCGCTCGACGGCCTTGCGCGCGCCGCCGATCACGCGCTGATCGACGGCAACCGCCTGCCCGACGATTTACCGTGCCCGGCTACCGCGCTGATCGGAGGCGACGACCGCAGCCTTTCGATCGCAGCGGCTTCGATTGTCGCCAAGGTCAGCCGGGACCGGATCATGGCCGGTCTTGCGGTGGATTTTCCGGGCTACGGCTGGGAGCGGAACGCCGGATATGCCACCCGGGAACACCTGACAGCGCTGAAAAGCCTCGGCGCGACCCCGCATCATAGAGTCTCGTTTCGTCCAGTCCACAACATCTTGTATTCAAGCAAACAAATAAGCCCTTGATTCAAAAAAGAAATTGACGCCGAATCGGCTTTGAATCATCTTGTGCCCAACAAAAAGCGCAAAGCGCATGGGGCAGAGATGGCAAAGAAGAAAACGAACGGCGGCGCGCGTGCGCTTCCGCTCAATCAGATCATTGACGGCGATTGTGTCGAGGTGATGAACGGGTTGCCCGAAAGTTCGGTCGATCTGATCTTTGCCGATCCGCCCTACAATTTGCAGCTCAAGGGCGATTTGCACCGGCCCGACAATTCCCGCGTCGATGCGGTCGACAATGCATGGGATCAGTTTGACAGCTTTGCGGCCTATGACCAGTTCACCCGCGATTGGCTGACCGCAGCGCGGCGGCTGCTGAAACCCGACGGCGCGATCTGGGTGATCGGGTCCTATCACAACATTTTCCGCGTCGGTACCGCGATGCAGAATGCGGGTCTGTGGATACTGAACGACGTGATCTGGCGCAAATCCAACCCGATGCCGAATTTCCGGGGAATGCGCCTGACCAATGCGCACGAAACCATGATCTGGGCCTCCAAATCCGAAGGCGCGAAATACACGTTCAACTACGAGGCACTGAAAACGCTGAACGACGGCATTCAGATGCGCAGCGACTGGGTGCTGCCGATCTGCAACGGCCATGAACGCCTGAAAAACGCCAATGGCGACAAGGCCCACCCAACGCAGAAACCCGAATCATTGCTGCATCGCGTGCTGGTCGGCACCACCAATCCCGGCGATGTGGTGCTGGATCCGTTCTTTGGCACCGGCACAACCGGTGCGGTGGCCAAGAAACTGGGGCGCGATTTCATCGGGATCGAACGCGAGGCCGCCTATCGCGAGGTGGCACAGCGGCGGATCGGCAATGCGCGGCAGCACGATCGTTCTTCGCTTACGGTGACGGCATCGAAACGCTCGGAACCCCGTGTGCCGTTCGGTCAGTTGGTCGAACGCGGAATGCTGATGCCGGGCGAGAAACTCTATGCGCTGAACGGGCGCGGGGCGGCCAAGGTCCGCGCCGATGGTTCGGTGATCAGCGATGACGTCAAGGGTTCGATCCACCAGGTCGGGGCCGCGCTGGAAGGCGCGCCATCGTGTAACGGCTGGACCTTCTGGGGCTTCAAACGCGACGGCAAGACCATTCCGATCGACCTGTTGCGCCAACAGATACGGGCGGAAATGGTGGACAAGGCGAACTGAACGACGAAACCATGTTTCGGGGCTGATTCACAAATCGATCGGGCCCGATTTCCGGTGGCAGCCGGGATTGCGCAATCCGTCAGGGTGCCCGCTGGGGCATCGGATTGGTCGCCTCCTTGTAGGGCTTCCAGTCCGTAATCTCGGGATAATACATCGCCCGCCATTTCCGCACGCGCGGATTCATGACCCGCCGCCATAGCGGTGGCATCATCGCCAGCGCCGTCATCCCGATATATCCGACCGGCAATTGCGGGGCTTCCTGCGGACCGATATGCTGCAACAACGGAAATCTGCGCGAAGGTTTGACGTGGTGATCGGAATGGCGTTGCAGGTTCGCCAACAACCAGCTTGTCACCATGTGGCTGTCATTCCAGGAATGGTGCGGTTTGACATGCTCGTAGGCGCCGTCGCCCAGATGTTTGCGCACAAGCCCGTAGTGTTCGACGTAATTGACCAGTTCCAGATACCAGACCGCGATCAGGGCCTGAAACACAAAAAACCCGATTCCCGCCCATCCGCCGACCATGGCCGCGATCAGCAGCATCGCCCCCGCCAGACCGGCATATCGGAAAAATGGGTTCGAATGATGCCACACACCCGCCCCCTTGCGGGCCAGCATCGCCCTTTCCGCCCGCCATGCCGAACGAAAACAGCCGATCAGGACGCGTGGAAAGAACCGGTGGAAACCCTCGTTGTAACGGGCGGTGACCGGATCGCGCGGGGTCCCCACGTAAAGATGATGCACCAGCAAATGCTCGCTGCGGAAATGCCCGTAAAGCGCCATCGCCATCAGCCCGTCGCCCAGATTGCGCTCCAGCCGGTTGGATTGGTGCATCAGCTCGTGCGCGTAAACGATACCGACCGCGCCGGTAATCATGCCAACGCCCAGCATCAGAATGAATCGCTCCAGCGTCGTGAAACCGCCGGAATTCGTTGCGGCGTAAAGGGCTGAAAACACGATCAGCATTTGCAAGGGCAGCCAGATCAGTGTGATCAGCCGATACCAGAACAGCCGGTCCGTCGGCGTATCCGGATCAGCATTGGCGGTATTGAACCCGCCGACGACATCCAGCACGGAATAGAGTCCCAGCGTCACCGCCGGAACGATCCACACGGCGGCCCCGCCGACAGCAATCGCCATCAGCACCAGCGGGACGAAAGCCAGCGAAATCCAGAACGGCAGGGCCTGGATCGGATCGGAAATTTCTTTGGTCTTTGACACCGCCCGCCCGTCCTCGTCGGAATTTCGGTCAATCATAGACCCAGTTTCGTGTAAGCTCAAACACCCTGGCGATATTTCAGGGCCAATTCGTACGCCTTGCGCATCACGGTTGGAAGGTCGCTTGCGCGAAAGCTCCGGGCATCCGCGAAAAAACAACCCGTCGGCGCGGATATGGCGCCGACATTGGCAACCCGAACCTCAAGAAGCAGATGAAAATGCGTGAAAGTGTGGCGCACGAATTCATCGGGGCGATGCCAGTCGGCCTCCAACGGCGGGGCTAATTCGGGTGCATCGCTCCAGTCATTGCCGGGCAGGCCCAGCATTCCCCCAAGCAGGCCCTTGGGGGGTCGGCGTTCCAGCAATATCCGCCCGGACGCGTCAAATGCCGCATATGCCAGCCAACGTCGGGTCGGCTTGGCCCGGGCCCTGACCCGGCCCGGCAATTCCGGAGCGATTCCGAGCGATCGGGCGCGACAGTCTGCCCCCCACGGGCAGCCGCCACAATCCGGATTGCGCGGCGTGCAAATCGTCGCCCCAAGATCCATGACCGCCTGCGCGTAATCACCGGGTCGCCGGGCGGGCGTAAGGCCAGCAGCCAGCCCGTGCAGTTCGGGTTTGGACTTTGGCAGCGGGGTTCTGACCGCAAACAGACGAGATATCACCCTTTCGACATTGCCGTCCACGACGGTTTCCGGTTGACCGAAGGCAATGGCCGATATGGCGGCCGCGGTATAGGGGCCGATGCCCGGCAGTTTCAGCAACCCCGCACGGGTCTCGGGAAACCGACCGCTTTCGCTACCCGCGACCTGACGCGCGCATCGAATGAGGTTGCGCGCCCGCGCATAATATCCCAGCCCGGCCCATGCGGCCATGATTTCCGCATCCCTGGCGGCGGCAAGTGCGCGAAGGTCGGGCCAGCGCTCGGTGAAATGCCGGAAATATCGCTCGACCGTTGCGACACCGGTCTGTTGCAGCATGATTTCCGACAGCCAGACCCGATAGGGATCAGGCCGGACATTCCGCCGCGACTGATCCGGCGGCACCCGCCATGGCAGAACCCGTGCGTGGCGATCATACCACACCAGCAACCGCGCCGCCGCGCCTGTCTCTGCGTCACGCAATGTTTATCGCCGGCAAATCGTCAATCCTCTGGTATAGGGCGGGGACTGCGTTAGAATACCGATCCAATCCGGATTGGACAGCCATGGCCCCGCGAAAACAAAATCCCTCGGAGAATGCGGCACCCAAGCGCTTGGCGCGCGGATTCGTGAAAACCGGCGGCATTCTGCAACACCGCATCCGAAAGGCTGGCGAAAAACGCGGCTTTTCCGAAACGAAACTGCTGACCCATTGGGCCGAAATCGCCGGACCGGCCACGGCCGCGATTTCCCGCCCCGTGAAAGTCGGGTACGGTCGCGAGGCGCTGGGCGCGACGCTGACATTGCTGACCAGCGGCGCCAATGCGCCCATCGTTCAGGCGGATTCCGCCCGCATCCTTGCCCGTGTCAACGCGAGCTACGGCTATGCCGCGATTTCCCGCATTCGCATCACCCAGACCGCCGAGGCAGGTTTCGCCGAAGATCAGGCCGGCTTTGTCGCGGAACCAGCGCCGACGGGGCCTTCTATTCATCCGGATATCGCGCTAAAGGCGGCGGGCGCGGTTGCCGAGGTCGGGAATCCGTCGCTTCGTTCTGCGCTTCGCGCGCTTGGTCAGAATATCCTTTCCGGCAATCGGAACTGATACGCAAAGGTTTGGTTTCATGAAGCGTTATGCCATCGCAACGTTGTTGTTTTTTTCACTGGCCGTCGGCGGTTATTACCTGTGGCTGCAACGGAACCACGAGCCGCAAATTCCTGCCGCAGCCGAGACGACCGCCCCTTCAGAGGAACCCTCAACCGACGAAGTTGCTGCCGCGTTGGTGCAGGAAATGGCGATGGGCGCCGAGGATGCGCCGATCACCATCGTCGAATATGCATCGTTCACCTGCCCGCATTGCGCCCGGTATCACAACGATGTCTTCGGGCAGATCGTGGCAAATTATGTCGATACCGGCAAAGTGCGCTTTGTGATGCGTGATGTCTATTTCGACCGGCTGGGGCTGTGGGCCGCAATGTTGGCGCGATGCGACAACGGGGACCGGTTTTTCGGCGTGTCCGATATCGTCTATGAAACCCAGCACGAATGGACCAGCGGCGAAACCAATCTGGAAATCGTGCAGAACCTCAAGAAAATAGGCCGCCTTGCCGGGATGGACGACGCGATGATGGACGCCTGTCTTCAGGACGACGCGATGGCGCAGGCGCTGGTGGCGACCTATCAGGAAACCACCACACGCGACGAAGTCAACAGCACGCCGACCTTCATGATCAACGGCAAGCAATATCCCAACATGAACTACGCTGATTTCGCCGAAGTTCTTGATGGTCTGCTTGCGGAATAGACCATGAGCAACGCACCTTTGGCAGGCCTGAAGGTGGTTGAACTGGCGCGGATTCTGGCCGGTCCCTGGGCCGGGCAGACGCTTTCGGACCTTGGCGCGGATGTCATCAAGGTTGAAAGCCCGGAAGGCGACGACACCCGCCGCTGGGGCCCGCCGTTCATTACGCGGGACAAGGACGTCTCGGCGGCATATTTCCATAGTTGCAACCGGGGCAAGCGATCCGTCGTTGCGGATTTTCGCACCCCAGAGGGCCGGGAACTGGTCCGTGATCTGGTGGCCGGGTCCGATGTTCTGATCGAAAATTTCAAGGTCGGCGGACTGGCCAAATACCACCTGGACTACGAGGCGCTGAAACCGATCAATCCCCGGCTGATCTATTGCTCGATCACCGGATTCGGCCAGACCGGACCGTACCGCGACCGCGCCGGGTATGATTTTCTGATGCAGGGCATGGGCGGAATCATGTCGGTGACCGGCGAACCCGGCGGCCAACCCCAGAAAATGGGGGTGGCGGTAACGGATATCCTGACCGGGCTATACGCGGTGATCGCGATCGAGGCGGCGTTGTTGCAGCGCGACCGCACGGGCGTTGGTCAGCATATCGACATGGCACTGCTGGACGTGGCCACCGCGACGATGGCCAATCAGGCGATGAATTTCCTGACCACCGGGGTTGCACCCGGCATGATGGGCAACGCGCACCAGAACCTGACGCCCTATCAGGTGTTCGACTGCGCGGACGGCCATATCATCATTGCCACCGGAAATGACGGACAGTACCGTCGCTTGTGCGAATTGCTGGGTCTGGCCGATATGGCGGAAGACCCGGATTACCTGACCAACGCCGACCGGATCCGCAACCGCGACGCGATGACCGCGCGGCTGGGCGCAGCAACGCGCGGTCGGGCCAAGAACGCATTGCTGTCGGCGTGCGAGGCCCACAACGTGCCCGCCGGGCCGATCAACGATCTGGCCGAGGTTTTTGCCGATCCGCAGGTCGTTGCCCGTGGGATGCAGACCCAACTGGATGGCCTGCCGACGATACGTTCGCCCCTTGTGTTTTCCGACAGCGAACTGGCCCTGCATCGGCCCTCGCCCAAGCTGGGGGAGCACACCAGCGAGATCCTGGCAGATGCTGCCGGTCGCGATCCACGCGACTGAATAACTGGCCCATCGGATTTTGAAGCACCCTGCGGCCGGGGCGCCGTCGATGGAGCGGAGCGCAGGGCGTGGCGAACGCGAACCCGCAGATCGGTGATCCGCGACCGGAAATAATGCCAATTGGGTCGCGGGGACCACGGCCAACGTTTTTCCACCTCGATCAAGGCGCCGCCTCGCCACCTTCCGTGGGGCGCGTTACCATCAATTTTCCACCCACCACGATGATCCTAAAAGATCATGTTTTCATACACTTGATCCGAAACATATCCGGAAAACCGGTTTACCGGTTTACCGGTGTACCAGTCGACCGGTGAACCAGTAGACCGGATGACCGGATGACCGACAGGCCGGATTTCCGGTACATCGGTACACCGGTAATCCGGCAGACCGGTGGATTGGTAGAATGGCGAACGGTGGTATGCTGGACTGGTGGGTTGCCGGAACGCACACCGAAGGATTGGTCGGTCGGCCGACTGGTAGACGCGTGGATCAGTGGGCCGGCGAATTGGCTGAATGGCGGATCAGGTATCCCGCGGACCGACCAGTGACCGCAAAACCGGCCAGTGAACGGCGAGGCGTCCGGTCAAACGGGTTGGCGATCTTCGAAAAATTCGCGGCCACTGCGCGGGGCAGATATGCGCCAGCCATCCGCCAGCAGGGCCGGACGGCAGGCGGGCAACCACCCAAGTCCGCCTCGCACCACAGGGAACGGTCAGCGCCCGGATGCCGAAATGGCCGGATTGCCTTGCGTCAGGGCCGCTTTATCCCAACGGACCCAAAGACCGGCCATTCTCGGTTGAACGTTTCAGGCTTCCCGGCGGACCATATCCGTAACGCCCACAGCGCCGCGCAATCACGGGCCGTGGTGCGGTGAACCGGCGCAAGTCAGGGCCGCTTTATCCCAGCAAAAATCTGCGCGACACCAATTGATCGCGCCTTCCCCAGCCAATCACCGTGCCGGGGAACGTCCCAATGAAGCACGGCGGGCTTGGGCCCTTGATCCCGCGCAATCGGATGGTCCTGAGCGCGGGATGCGCGACCGATACCTGCAATATGATGTGGGTCGGGCACCAGGGCCGTCGGTATTAACCAAATATTTTCAACGGTTGAGACGTCTGATCGGTGCCCGTCGTCGTATGGAGATCACTGTTTGCGCATGACGGCGCGGGCGCTGGCCGCGTGCCGTCTCCACCAGCAGTGCAGATACGATTTACGCAGCCCTACCCGGCAACGATCCCCGCTTGCGCCAGCGCCGCATCAATCCCGCTCCAGTCGGCCACTTCCAGCCGGACCGGCACGGTCAGCACCCGGAACCTGAATGCCTCGGGCAGGCGGGTTGCGTCTTTTTCGGTTGTCACCATTTGGGCACCCTTGAAGAAACTGTCCTGCTCCAGCCGCTGCATCAGGCGCAGCGTCAGCGGCTGGTGATCGGCCAGCGCCACGGTGCGGATCACCTCGGCACCCAGCGAACGAACGGTGGCAAAGAACTTTTCCGGGCGACCGATCCCGGCAAAGGCAAGCACCCGGACGCCCTGCCAATCCATCCCGGTCGCCAGCGGCACCAGCGTCCCCTGCGCCATTACGGTGCCGACTGGCATTGGCGACCGTGCGGCAAATTGCAATTGCGCCTGTTCGCTGCCGACGGTTAGCACGCATTCGGTTCTCGCCAGACCGTCGGCCAGGGGCTCGCGCAGCGGGCCTGACGGAAACACCTTGCCGTTGCCGAATCCGGCGACGGCATCCACGACCATCAGCGATACGTCCTTGGCCAATGACGGGTTTTGCAGACCGTCATCCAGCACGATCACATCGGCCCCTTCCGCCACGGCGGCGACCGCCCCGGCATATCGGTCGCGGGAAACCCATGTCGGGCAGAAACCTGCCAGCAGGACCGGTTCGTCCCCCACATCCGCTGCCCGGTGTGTTCGCGCGTCCACCTTCACCGGCCCGGCCAATGATCCGCCGTAACCTCGCGAAACAACATGAGGAATGCGGCCCCGGGATTTCAGCCGCTCGACCAGTGCAATCACGGTCGGGGTCTTGCCGGTACCACCCAGATTGATATTGCCGACGCAGATCACCGGCACGCCGACGCGGCGGTGCCGACCGTTGCGAATTCGTCGCGCGGACAGACGCATCGCCAACGCCGCAAATGGTGCCAGCACGTGCGCCGCGATCCCCGGTCTTTCCGGTGGGTTCTGCCAAAATCCGGGCGCGGGGATCATGGCGCTTCGGCCGTATCGTCGGGCAGATAATCCAGCAGCAATTCCAGCGCGCGATCGGTCACTTCGGCCCCGCTCGACGATATCTCCCATGCCGCGTGGGCCATTGCCGCCGCCTTGTCCGGTGAAAGCACGCGACCGACGGCACGCACCAGATCGGGGACCGTTTTCACCTCCAGCGTCGCACCGGCAAGTGCGAGCCGCGCATAAATATCGGCAACTTTATGGACATGCGGGCCATGAATGATCGCCGACCCCAGCGCCGCTGGCTCAAACGGGTTATGTCCGCCGATATCAACCAGGGATCCGCCCAGAAAGCTGACCGGGGCCAACCGATACCACAGCCCCATCTCGCCAAGGGTATCCGCCAGATAGATCTGGGTCGAAGCCTGCGGTGTTTCCCCCTTGGAGCGCACTGCGATTTCCCAGCCATCGGCCTTGAGCATCGCGGCAATTGCGGCACCCCTTTCCGGATGACGTGGCGCGATGATCAGCAGCAGGCGCTGTGCGGCGCGTGACGCCTGCCGGTGTGCGGCGGCCACCATTTTCTCTTCGCCCTCGTGGGTCGATGCGGCCAGCCATACCGGTCGCCCCGACAACCCGCTCGCGAAACGGGTACGTTCGGCCTCGTCATGGGGCAGGGCGGCGGACCCTTCTTTCAGCGTGCCGGTCACCTCGATCCGGTCCGCAGGCAGGCCCAGCCGTTTCAGATACGACCGTGTCGCGGCATCCTGCGCCAGCACATGATCGAACCGCCTTAGCAGCGATCGGGCGATCCCCGGAAACCACCGCCATTTTTCATGGGTTCCGCGCGAAATCCGCGCATTGATCAGCAGCATCGGAATGCCCGCTGCATGGGTCTCGAACATCAGACCCGGCCACAATTCGCTTTCGGTCCAGACCGCAAGATCGGGCTTCCAGTGCGCCAGAAATTTTCGGATGAACGGGCGCACATCCACGGGCACGAACTGATGCACCGCGTTGTCCGGCATTCTGCCCGCGATCATGGCCGCCGATGTCACGGTTCCGGTCGTCAGCAGAAACCGCAATTCCGGGCGCAAATCGCCCAGACGGCGAACCAGTTCCAGGATCGACAGCGATTCCCCGACGCTGGCCGCATGAAACCAGACCAGCGTTCCCAGCGGCCTGCCCGTCTGTGGAATGCCGTACCTCTCGTCGATGCGGCCCGGATGTTCCTTGCCCTGCGCACGACGCTCGCGCAGCCGTTTTTCGGCAAAGTTCTCGGCACGCTCTGAAAACGCCAGATACGCCGCCAGACCCGGAGAGCGTCCCATCGCGAGAACCGGGCCTCAGCCCAGTTCCTCGGTAGAGCTGGCGGCGGAATTCTCTTCCCTTAACCGATGCAGATGGGCGATGAAATACCGGGTGTGGGCGTTATCGACCGATTTTTGAGCCGCCGATTTCCACGCGTCATAGGCGGACTGGTAATTCGGGAAAATGCCAACGACGTCGATCTCGTCCACTTTCTTGAAAACGTTTCTGGATGGGTCGACAAGATCGCCGCCAAATACAAGGTGCAGACGTTGTGGCATGGGAAACTCTCCGGTTGCTTGGGGCGGTTTACGTCAGAACACCCGCGTTTGAAAGACCCGTCAGGGCAACATGTGCGCCATTAATCCGGCGTGAACCGAGGGACTTGCCGCAAGAATACCGGGGCATGTCGGCGGGTCGGTATTGAAGGTCAACGCCGCGCCGTCGCGGCTGGTGACCACGGCGCCGGCCTCGCGGCAGATCAGATCACCGGCGGCGATGTCCCATTCCCACGCATCCCTGAGCGTGACCATCCCGTCGAATTCGCCTCCGGCCACCAGGCATAACCGATAGGCCAGAGACGAACGGAAATGCCGCTCGACCGGCGGCACGCCACCGGGCCAGCGCTCGGGCGCCATTTGCGGGCGTGCTGCCAGAATTCGGGCGTCCTGCAGCCGGGCATCGCGCAGTTTCGGCAGCGCCTTGCCGTTGCACGCGGCACCCGCGCCCATGCTGGCTTCAAAGGTCAGGCCCAGCAGCGGCAGGTGCACGACCCCGACCACAACCTTTCCCGCCTCGGCAATTGCCAGCGAATGGGCAAAGGTCTCGCGGCCCGCAACAAAGGATCGGGTGCCGTCGATCGGGTCGACAATGAACACCCGCCGGGCCCGCAGCCGATCCGGATTATCCTCGGATTCTTCGGACAACCAGCCGTGGTCCGGGCGCGCCGCCAGCAATTCGTGGCGCAACATGCGGTCGATTTCCAGATCGGCCTCGGTCACCGGGCCCTGACCGCCGCCCTTGTCCCAGACCTTGGGATTTGCCTTGAAATGCCGACGCGCGATCCGGCCGGCGGCATGCGCGGCATCGACCAGCAATTCCCGATCAGGCCCCCGCAATCGTCAGGCCTTCGACCAGAAGCGACGGGATGCTGCGCGACAAATGCGGCCGGGCATCATTTGCGGGCAGGACCGTCCGCAGCATATCACGCAGGTTTCCGGCGATGGTGCATTCGTTGACCGCACCGGTGATTTCACCGTTCGCCACCCAGAAACCCGACGCACCGCGCGAATAATCCCCCGTGGTCGGGTTGATCGAGGCCCCGATCATCGATGTGACGATCAGCCCGGTGCCCATTGCGGCAATCAGGTCATCGCGGCTGGCGCTGCCCCGGGTGATCTCCATATTGCCCGACGCCGGCGACGGAGGCGCGGACAACCCCCGCGACGCATTGCCGGTGCTGACCTGCCCAAGCCGCCGCGCGGTCGCCAGATCAAGGGTCCACCCCGTCAGCACCCCGTCGCGGACAATATCGCGCCGGGCGACCGGCAAACCTTCGGCGTCAAACGGCATTGATCCGGAAATGCGCGGGCGAAACGGGTTTTCCGTCAGGGTTATCGCGCCGGGTAAAACCGGATCGCCAAGACAATCGCGCAACCAGCTTGCGCCGCGCACCACCGACTGGCCATTTGCAGCCGCCAGCAGATGCCCGATCAACGACGATGAAACCCGTTCGTCGAACAGCACCGGATAGGCCCCGGTCGGGGGCTTTGCAGCGCCCGCGCGCGCCGCCGCTCGTTCGCCCGCGATCTTGCCGATTTCGCCCGGAGCGGGCAGATCGTCCTGAAAGGTTCGGGACTCGCCGCAATAATCACGCTCCATCGACAAACCCTCGCCAGTAATGGCAACGCACGAGATTGCCCGGCTGGTTCGCCGATACCCGCCGGAAAATCCGTTTGACGCCGCCAGACGGAATTCGCGCGCCGTATAGGTGGCCGAGGCACCCTGAACCTTGGAAACACCGGCAACCTGCAATGCGGCGGCTTCGGCAATCCCGGCATCGGATTGCAGGGCTTCGGGCGACGGTTCTGGTGCCGGATCGGCAAGTTCCAGCGCGGCAACGTCCCAATCTTGCGCCAGTTGCGCCGGATCGGCCAGACCGATGGCGTCGTCTTCGGGGGCCTCGCGGGCCATCGCGACCGCGCGTTCCGCCATTTCGCTCAAAGTCCGGGCGCGAATGTCGGATGCGGCGACGCAGGCCTGACGATTTCCCAGCAGGACCCGAAGGCCAATTTCGGTGCTCTCGGCCCGTTCCGCATGTTCCAGCGCACCGTCAAGCACATCGACGGACACCCCCCTTTGCGAAACCACCATCGCGTCGGCGGCCGAGGCCCCGGCCCGCCGCGCGGCGGTCAGAAGGTCATCGGTCAGATCCGTCAGTCGTTCGGTCATGATCTCATCTGCCTCACGTTACCGCGCTGTTCGTCAGCGCCCGCACCGTGGCGAAATGGTTGATCGGACCCGCACGATTTTCCCGCGATCACCGGATGCGGACGCCATTCGCCAGAACCGCACCTTCGGGTGTGACCTCGATGGTGGTTTCCAGTTGATCCTCGCCCACGGGTCTTGAAAGCGCGCCGACGAATCCCCGTATTCCGATCACGGCTTCTGGCGGAATCAGGCCAATTTGACCCAGCTTGTCGATCAACCCGAACCCACCGCTCAGGCTCAGATTGACCTCGCCTGCGGGAACCGGAAGGCCGTTCACGATCGCCGGGTTTTCCAGATCATAGGCAAACGAGCCACCACCACTTAGCGCGGCACCGCCGAACTCTGCGGTTATTTCATTTATCTCGACGGTTAACGGCAAAATCGGCGGCCTTTCCATGCTGTCGATCTGCGCCAGCGTTTCAGGGTCCATCAGGTCGGCGGTCACCATCGCCGTTCCGCTGACATCCAGCGCCACGGTTGCCGGGTCACGCGGGATCGCCTGAGTTGGATCAACCATCGACCACAGCACTTCGCTGACGCTGAGCCCGCGCAGGACGGTGCGCAGGCTGAACGGGCTGGGGTCGGCCGATTTCGCCAGCGGCACCCGCAGCGAGGATTCGGCGGTCTCATAGGACAGGCTGATCTTCGGCAACGGGATATCCGACGATGAAAAATCCATCTCGACGCCGGTGGCGCCAACATCATAGGCGATTTCCTGTGGTGACAGGGTAAAACCGAACCGGCTGGTTTCCTCGGTCGCATGCAGCGACATTTGGCTTTCGCCATCCTGGAACTCAAAATCGATATCCGCCGGCCCCGTGGTCACGTCGACCGCGATATCGATTCCGGCGGCCAGCAATTCGATGGGGTCTTCGGTCGTCTTCACCGCGCCGGAAAACGCGGCGGCCATGTCGGCGGCATTCATGACCAGCGAAAAGAAACCCTCGCCCTGCGGATCGCGTGCGTTGGCCAGAATACCAAGCGACGCCATCGAATATTCGCCCGAAAAACCGCGCCGGTCATCTTCGGCCAGCGACAGCGTGTAATCCACGCCATATTCGCCGGTGTTCACGACGAAATTGACAGGAATGCTTTGGCCGGCGACCTTTACCTCGGCAATGCGGTAAGACGACGATGTCGCCGACGATTCGATCCGCATATTGTCGATCGAACCGGAAAAGCGCGTCGTAATGTCTTCGATTTCCTGCACAAGGGTCGTCGATAACTGGGTTTCGCCTGCAACGGTACTGGTGATTTCATATTCCGAAATCGGTGGTATTTCGACCAGCACAGCGCCGTCACTGGTTTCGCGCAGACCAATCGGTGGCACCTTCATGACAACGACACCGTCCGTATCCGGAACCGGAATGCTGATCGTCGTGTCCGACAATGACAGCATCCCACCCGACATTTCTTCGGTGCCAATTGATATTTCAATACCCTGATCGCCGTAATAGCCGACCATGAAATCCCGCAATTCCTGTGCGGTAATGTCGGCGTTGGCGGCCGGGGCCAGCGCAAGGGAAACCGCGCTTGCGAAAATTGTTCTGTGAAAGGCGTTTTTCATACCAAACCTCGTTACTGGCAAAAATTGCGCCAAGCATCCCTGCTTGCCGGATTGCCGTCAAGTTCATTGCGCCCGGCATGGCGGCATTTCGCTTGCAAATGACCATCACGTTGGCAATGGTCTGCCGGTTCAAAACAGCGGAGAAACCGATGACCTGGTCACCCGAAAAAACCGAAGTCAAAAGCTGGAACGAATGGGACCCTTTGCGTCATGTGATCGTGGGCCGCGCGGATGACGGCCATATTCCACCGGCTGAACCCGCCCTTGACGCCAAGGTGCCCGAAGACAGCGACATGCGGGGCCAATGGGGCCGACGCCCGCAAGAAACCATCGACCGCGCGAACGAGCTGTTGGACAATTTCGCCGACCTTCTGCGCAAACGCGGCGTGCGTGTTGATCGGCCTACACCGATCGACTTTTCGCAACCCGCCACGACGCCTGATTTCCACACCGAGGCCCAGTTTGGCTGCATGCCCCCGCGCGACGTCCTGTTGACCGTGGGGCACGAGATACTGGAAGCAACGATGTCCTATCGCTGCCGCTGGTTTGAATACCTCTGCTACCGCCCGTTGATGCAGCAATATTGGGAAGAAGACACGAATTTCCGGCACGAGGCCGCCCCCAAGCCCCGCCTGACCGATGCCGACTATCACCCCGATTACCTGTCCGACGAAATCGGCGTCGCAAAGCGGCTCGAATGGGCCGAAAAGAAATTCTTTGTCTCGACCGAAGAAGAGCCTTTGTTTGACGCCGCCGACACTCTGCGGTTTGGGCGAGATTTGGTGGTGCAGCACGGCTTTACAACCAACCTCAAGGGGATCGAGTGGATTCGCCGCCACTTCCCCGACCACCGCGTGCACGCCGTCAACTTTCCGGGTGACCCTTACCCCATCCATATCGACGCGACATTCACGCCGCTGCGCCCCGGTTTGATCCTGAACAACCCGCACCGGCGCTTGCCAAAAGAGCAGCGCGTGATGTTTGAGAAAAACGGCTGGGAGATCGTGGACAGCGCCCAACCGGCCCACAATTCCCCCCCGCCGCTGTGCTATTCCTCTACCTGGCTCAGCATGAACGTGTTGGTGCTCGACCCCAAAACCGTCTGCGTTGAAGCGTCCGAGGTCTACCAGATGGAGCAGATGGACAAGCTCGGCATGAACGTCATCCCGGTCGAGTTGCGCGACGCCTACGCCTTTGGCGGTGGGCTGCATTGCTGCACGGCGGATGTGTATCGTGAAGGCGAGTGTGAGGATTATTTTCCGAAGGGGTAATGTTAATGTGAAAGCGTCGGCGACCCTGCGTCTATTGCGTTATGCGGACGGCCAGCCGCATGAGCGGTCGGTTGACCAGCGATACAATCAGAAAGCCAAGCGGCCAGCCGATGGCGATACCCGACGCCCACGCCCACAGCCATTCGGCCGTAAACCCGAGCGCGAGGAAGGGAATGAAGCCCGCGAAAATCGTTGCCATCAATCCCGAAAGCAGGATGCCAAACACGATGTGGGTCCGTTTGCCGCTTGCCAGTTGCGGCGCGTTGGTTTGAGCAGTCATTGCATTTCTCCTGAACGGTTGCCGGTCACGCGACTGCGGTCGCTTCGATTTCGATCAAAAGCTGGGGGTACGCCAGACGCGACACCTCAACGGCTGTTGAGGTATGTTGACTTCCAGCTTGGTTGAGACGGGCCAAATTCATCGCATTCTGCGAAAATAATTCCATGTCCGTGGTCAGAAATTTGAGCGCCACGATATTGGCGGGCGTCATATTCGCGCCGGTCAGAACGGTCTCGATATTGTCGATGACCTGATTGATTTGCCCGGCCATGTCGCCTGCACAAACGACGTTGCCGTCTCTGTCCAGCGAAGTCTGGCCGGAAATCCAAAGCGTTCGCGTGGCACCAGTAGCCTCAACTCCTTGCTGATAGCCAAACTTTTGCTGCCACGCCCAGGGGTTCACTGTTTTACGTTCCATATTGGTCTCCATTTTTGTCGCGTTTGTGTCGTTGCCTCAGTCGGCCAGCATCCCGACGCCTTCGAGAATGGCGTTGGTAAGATTTGCGCCCGTGAAATTCGCGCCCTCGATTCGCGCATTGGTCAGGTTCGCCTCTTCAAAGTTTGCGCCTTCAAGGTTTGCGCCCTCGAAAATGGCCCTCTCCAGATTGGCGCCCTCGAAATTCGCGCCTTCAAGGTTGGCCCCATCAAAATTCGCGCCTTCCAGATTGGCCCCTTCAAAATTCATCCGCGTTGTCGGATCGGCGGGGGCCTGTTTCATGTCGTGTGTCGACTGGCTGGGCGATACTTGGGATTGCGATGTCGGTTCCATTTTGTCTTTCCATCAGAAACGCCGGAAAATCCTGTTGTGTTCCGGCTGTATTGCGATTATCAGAAACAGAACAGATTTGTTCTATTTCGCTCGTGAATGTGATATAGGACTGCCAAATGAGAAATGCAACAATAATGTCCGATAAATTTGAAGTACGCCCGAATCCCCTCCAAAACCCGAACGACCCTCGTATCGTGCGAACGCGACAATCCGCGATGCAGGCCGCGCTGGCGCTTGTCGCCGAAGGTGGCTTTCAGGCGTGCAGTTTTGAAACCGTTTCCGAAAGGTCCGGAATATCGCGCAGCACCCTGTATCGGCATTGGGAGGACAAGTCGAAACTGCTCAAAGAGGCATTACGCGGGCAAATCGTTCAGAGAACTGCGC
>CAZRLO010000005.1:0-58826 GCA_964600965.1 uncultured Rhodobacter sp. | reverse complement strand
CAGAAAATCCGTCACCCGCAGCAGATCCAGCAGGATTTCGACCACCTGCGGATATTCCGCCTGACGTTCGCGCAGGGATGGCCACAAATGGCCTTTGCGATCATGGGCAAGCGCAAAGATATCCTGTTCGGTCAACCCGAAGATCGGCGAGCGCAGGACCGCCGCAAGCGAAAGATCGTCTTCGGGCGTGGCCATGAAGCCAAGCAACGCCGTCAGGTCCATCACCGCCAGTTCCGCCGCGACTTTCAACCGGTCGGCCCCCGCGACCGCAAGGTCCTGTGCCTTCAGCGAACCGATGATCTTGAAAAAGAGGTCCGAGCGGCTTCGCACGAGAATCAGAAAATCACCAGCCCGCACCACGCGCGGGCCGTCCTTGGTGGGAATGATGGATTTTGCGCGGATCATGCCCGCGATCGTGTGGGCGATCCGGTTTGCCAGTTCCCGGTTGGGGTCGTCCGGCTGGTCGGGGAAACCGGTCTGGTGCCACGGAGGATTCTCGGGCGCACCGGGTTTTTCCAGAAACGGCCAGAGATCGACACGGCCCGGCAATTCGGGCTGATAGCTGTGGTGCAGACTATCGGCCAGTCGGGGATCACCGGTCGATTTCACCACCGCATCGACATACCGCAGAATGGCAGGGGACGAGCGAAAGGAATAGCGCAGCGACCGTTGGTTCAGATGGTCGGCGCTGTCGTGCAACCGCTGTTGAAAGTGCCCGCGCATCCGGTCAAAGGCCGCCGGATCGGCCCCCTGAAACGAATAGATCGACTGCTTTTCGTCACCCACGACGAATACCGTCCGGGCGACATCCCGTGCCCCTGCGCCGACGAAAAATTCGTCGGCAAGTCTGGCGATGATGTCCCATTGGCCGGGGCTGGTATCCTGCGCCTCGTCCACCAGAATGTGATCGATGCCGCCATCCAGCTTGAACAGCACCCACTGGGCCATGGACCGCTCGGTCAGCAGGGCCCGTGCCGCCGCGATCAGATCGTCGAAATCGAGCCAGCCATGCTGCTGCTTCGTCTCGTCGTATTCCGCCAGAAAGGTGTGGGCGAACCGGTGTATCGCCAGCGTTTTCTGCGCGGCGACAAGGGCCTGGCGGTTGGGTTTCTGCTGCGCGAAGAGACGCATCAGAGCGTCGAGGGCCTCGATCAGGTCCGGGTGGGACTCGCGCACGGATTTGGTTGGAAACCCGGGTATCTTGGCCTCGTTCGGTTGTATTTTTGTGGTGTGGTCAAAGACAAACAGCGACTCCAGCGCGGCTGCCGCGCGGACGTCCGGGTCATGCCATGGGATTTTGGCCAGTTTTCGGGCGCCTTTTTTATCATTTGTCGATCCGGTCAGCAGCGCGGTTGCCAGATCGGGCAGAACATCGGCGATCCAATCGGGAAAGACGGTGGCCAGATAGTCCGCCTCGCGATAGTGCGGTGGCAGACCGAACGACGCCCAAATCCCGGCCTGATCGAAATTCCGGGCGAAATGCTCGCGGTTCTTCGCAACCTCCATGCAAATACCGCCAAGATCGTCGCCGGAAACATGCGCGGCAAGGCCGTCGAATGCCGCCTGTTCCGGCCCGTCGGCGATACGCTCCAGAATATCCTCGTGCAGCAACCGGATGCTGCGTTCGTCCAGTTCCTGAAAATTCGGCGACACCCCAGCTTCGAGCGGAAACCGCCGCAAGAGCGACGCGCAGAACGAATGGATCGTCTGGATTTTCAGCCCGCCGGGGGTTTCCAGCGCGCGGGCGAACAGCGTGCGGGCATTGCGCAGATAATCCGGCGTGAAATCCGCCGGTGCCACGCCCAGCAGCGAAAGTTGCGCCTGCAACCCGGTATCCTTGAGCATCGCCCAGCCGCCCAGCCGGGTGAAAAGCTGGTTCTGCATGTGCGAGGCCGCGGCCTTGGTGTAGGTCAGGCACAATATTCGTTCGGGCGGCACCCCCGTCAGCAACAACCGCGCCACGCGGTCGGTCAGCACCCGGGTCTTGCCCGAACCGGCATTGGCGGTGACCCAGGTCGACATTTCGGGATTTGCGGCCTGAATTTGTGCCCGCGTGGCATCGTGGACCTTGTTCATGACACCTCCTGCAATACGGCGCTGTCCCCAAGGCTCCATTCGCCGAAACGCGAGAGGTGATCGTAATCCGACCCAAACCGCGATATTCCAAGACGGGCGCGGGCGGCGTAACCGGTGGCGTTGCTTTGATATTCACGCAAGAGGGCGGCCAACCCCGTCCGCGTCGCGGCGAATTCGTCGGCGGAACAATCCACGACTGCGGCTTTCAGATCGTTGCCAAGGCCGACATATACCAGACCCGAGACCGGGGCCGGTGCCAGCCCCTCGAAACCGCCCGCCTCGGCGATCAGCGCTTCGAGCAGCAACTGTTTGTCGAAATTCGCAATGTCGGCGGCCACCGGAACCGCGCCGGTCTTGTAGTCCAGTATGATCAGGCTGCCATCGGGCGCGCGATCGATGCGGTCGGCCTTGGCGGTCAGCGTGAATTGCGGGTCTTGCAGGTGCAGCCGCCCCTTGGATTCCAGTGCGACGGGTTGCCCTGACTGCCGCCTTGCGCGTTCGGCGGCAACAAAACCGGCGGCAATCCGCTGCACGCGAGCGATCCACAGACGTCGCGCCGCAGGCCAGGGCGCAAATTCCGTCAGAATTTCCCGCGCCAGTTCGATCAGGGAATTGGCGGCGTCACCCGGCAGGCGGTCGGGGAATTTGCGCGAGAACGCTTCGAACACCGAATGGATCAACTGGCCGCGCACCAGCGCATCGGGCGGCCGCCGGATCGGGTCGAGCCTGGCCAGACGCAGGACTTTTTTTGCATAGATCGCATAGGGATCGCGGATCAGGGTCTTGATCTGGGTGACCGACAACCGGTCGGGTCTGGCGTGGATCGGCGGGCTTGGCGACGGGCGCGGCGCGCGGGCGAGTGTGGCGGCGGGCATCTCGATCAAGGCCGCCATGTCCAGCCATGTCTGACCCCGCGCATGCATGGCCGACAGGGCAAGCGCGCCGTCATTGCCCAGACCCGACAGCAGGTTGGTCAGGCGAATGAGCCACCGCGAAGCAACGGTCGGCGCGTCGGCATCGCGGGCGGCGCGGGTCAGCAGGACCTCGCGCGCGGCAATCGCCTGTTGGAAATCATGTGCGGACAGGCCGATCTTGCGCTCGGGCAGCAACAACCCCGCCTCGGCGCGCATCGACCGGTTCAACCATGGTTCGGGCTCGGGCAGGGCTGGCCAGACGCCATCGTTCAGCCCGCCAAGGATCACCAGATCGGCCGCCTGAACCCGGGCTTCGAGCGTGCCCCATATCGCGATGTTCGGGTGTCCGGCAAAGGGTTCGCGAACCTCGTAGCGGCCAAGAACCATGCGGAACAGGCGGGCATATTCGATTTGTGACATCGCGCCGCCGACATTGGCGTCCGACTCCAGATCGGCGAATGCCCGCGCGGCCTCGGCCCCGGCCGGTTTTTGCCAGAGCGCGGACATATCCCCCGCAAGGCCCGGACCGTTGGCCAGCATTTCGGCGCGGCGCCGATGGTCTTGCACCAGTTGTTCAAGCCCAGGTTCGGTTCCCGTTTCCGGGGCCGCAAAGCATTTCGCAAGCCACGCGACCCATTCCGGCGCGCCCTTGTCGTTTTGCCGTGCTTGCGCCCAGGCGGCGATCTGATCGAAATCGGGGTGCGGCGGGCCGCCGCGCAGGACCTGAAGCTCCAGCGCGCGGCTGCGCAGAAGGTGGGTGTTCCGGTCCGGCCCCGAAGCGTGAGTCAGGGGGTGTTTCAGCACGGCCAGAAAAACATCATTGGTCAGGGGCGCGGTTTGCAGATCGGCAAGCATTCGAAGAAAAATCCCCGGCGGCGACAGCGCCAGTGGCTGCCCGGCGCTGTCGTCGGGCAGGATATTCCAGCGCTGCAATGCCGCCGTGACCTGCCGGGCCAGTTGCCGATCCGGAGAGACCAGCGCCGCGCGGATGCCGTCCTCGGCGGCCTTGCGCAACCTCAGCGCGATGGCCACCGCCTCGCGCCGCTGGTTCGGGGCGACCAGCAGCGAGACATTGCGCATGGCGTCGCCCGGATCGCCCAGCGCCGGGCCCTCGGTCAGCCACTGATCGGTCACCGGGGCCGGGCGCAGGGCAAGTGATACCAGACGGTTGCGCGCGGGGTCCGGTGCCGGGGCCTCGTGCCAGTCGGGCACATCGGCGAATGCCCGGTTCAGCGCGCGTACAAAACGCGCCAGCCCGGCCTGCGGATGGTCCGAGGCCGCCGTCGCGCCAAGGGTCCCGGCCACGCCTGCCGGCAGGTTCCGGTCAAACCCCGGCAGGATGACCGCGCCCTGCGGCAGGGCCGATACGATTTTCATGAACATCGCCGTGGTGCCGCGCGAACCGGTGGAACCGGCAACGATCACCGGATGCTCTGGTGGTCGCGCCGCCCATTCGACGGCCAGACCTTCCACCGCCATGCGAAGCCGGGCCTCGGCGTCGGGGGTGGCGGTATCGGCAAAATAGTCCTTCAGGAGATCGAGGAATGTCAGGCTGTGGTTCCAGTGCCTTGCATGGACGGAAACATCGAGCTCCGCCAGTCTGGCCGGGTCGACGCCCTCGTAATGCATTTCCTCCATCAGGGCCGCCAGCGAATCCGCCAGATCGAAAGCGGCGGCGCGCGGTGCAAGCTCGGGCGCGTTTTGCAGCAACAGCGAGACCGCGCGCCCAAGCTGCAACCGGCTTTGCAACGGTGACATCGCGTCTGGAATTCGTGGCGCGTATTCGGGAATATCGGCCAGTTCGGTGACCAGATGAATGCGGGGCATCAGCGTTGGCGGGCCGGCCTGAAACAGACCGGTCAGGTGCCGTTCGGTTCTGCGGGTGTTGACGAATATTTCGACACGGGCCATCGCCTCGGGTGGTTTTCCGGCCAGCCGCGCCCGCAGCCCGGCCAGAAACGCAACCGAAAAGTCGCATCCCGGCGCAAGCGCGAAACAGCGCGGGGTGTCGGTTGGCTCAAACATCGCCGGTGCCTCGGATCAGGGTTTCGGCCGCCGCGATGCCCGCGGGTGTGCCGACATCGGCCCAGCCGCCGGGATGAACCATGCCGAACAACCGGCGGGTTTCGATCAGGCGGTCCCAGACGACGTTCAGCGAAAAGCATGTTTCGTCAAACGTGGCGACGGGCGCGGTTCGGATGATCTGCGCCCCGGTGTTGACCAGCGGCGCCGGATCGCCGGGTCGGAACCGCGACAGCCGACCATCGGGACCGAGCGAAAAGTCACCGCGCCCCTTGTGGCCGGTGGCCGATGTGAGCGGCACCAGCATCAGGAGCGCGTCCATCTCTGCGTTGTTCCAGCCGTGCATGAGTGCCGTCAGCGGGTTCTGCCCGGTCCAGACCGCATCGGGATTGAGCGTGAAGGCGGTTTCACCCTTGATTCGTGGCAGGGCGTTTTTCAGGCCGCCGCCGGTTTCCAGTGCACGCGCACCCTCGTGCGAGATCACGACCGAGGGCCGCGACCGCAGATGCGCCGCGATCTGTTGGCCAAGATAGTGGGTATTGACCACCTGATGCGAGATGCCCGCCGCATCCGCCAGCGCCAGCGCGCGGTCGATCAGGGCAATATTGCCAACCTCGATCATGGGTTTCGGGCGGAACCGCGTGAGTTCCCCCATGCGCGTGCCGTGCCCCGCGGCGAATATCATGATCGACCGCGGCTTCATGCGACCGGCTCTGCAAACTTTTGCAACACGTGCTGCGCGGGCGGCGGCACATGCGCGTGAATGAATGTCTTCAGGTCGGCCAGCGCCGGGTGGCGCAGATCGTTTTCCAGATGCGCCCAGACCCGCGGGATCATCGCGACGTATTTCGGCTTGGCGTCGCGCAGGCAAAGACGGGCAAAGATGCCGATGATTTTCAGGTTTCGCTGGGCGCCCAGCACGGCCATCGCCTGCCGGAATTCGCCCGGCTCCCCCGGATATGCGGCCAGAAAACGCCGGGTCATCGCCGTGCGCAATGCAGCACTGGTATCGCGGCGGGCGTCTTCCAGCAGCGATACCAGATCATAGGCCGGATGGCCGCATAGCGCGTCCTGGAAATCCAGCAACCCCACCCGGCGGACACCGTCGCGATCCGGCAGCCAGATCAGGTTTTCGGCATGGAAATCCCGCAGAACCATGGCACGCCGGAAGCCGTGCAGCGCGCCGCAGGCCGCACCGACCAGCGTGGCCAGTTCGTCCCGGATGGGATCCGGGGTCGCTTGCCCCGCGGCGGTCGGCAGGTACCATTGCGTCAGCAACCCGGATTCCCGCACCAGAATTTCGGTTGAATAAGGCGCAAGGTGGGACGGGCACGGCGCGGTTTGCAATTCCAACAGCACGTCAACGGCGGTATCATACAACAGATGCTCGGATTCAGGTGCGGCGGCGCAGACTGGCGCGAACAGATCATCTCCCAGATCTTCGAGCAGGATCAGACCGGCGCGGTTGTCAGAGGCAAGAATTTCCGGCGCGCCGAGACCCCGTTCGCCAAGGCTGGCGGCGACGCGCAGAAACGGTTCGATTTCGTTGCCAAGCTCGGGCGGGGCATCCATCAAGACCGCGCTTCTACGGCTTTGCGCGCGCCACAATCGGTCATAGCGCCGGGGCGAGGCGTCGCCTGCCAGCGCGGTCCTGCTTGCGTTCTGCCAGCCCGCTGTGCGCAGGAACGTGCGGATGATTTCGGAACGATCAGGCATCGCGGGCAACAGGCTGGGCGGAGGAATGCGGTGCAATCGCGGCAAGTTTCTGCCATTTGGGATCGCTCGCGGACAGGATCACCTTACGAAATCCGGGCTGTGCGGACAACGAGAATGCAACCGACAACGCGCCTTGCGGCGTATGGTGCGCCAACCGGTCCGGCCATTCGATCAGACACAGCGCGGTGGCAAAGGCGTCCGTCAGACCCAGTTCCAGAACTTCGTTTGCGTCTGACAGGCGGTAAAGGTCGACGTGCCAGATTTCCAGCGGACCGGCATGATAGGTCTGAACCAGGGTGAAGGTCGGCGAGGGCACGTCCTCGACCGGGCCATGGACCGATTGCAGGCTTTGAATGATCGTTCGGGCGAACAGGCTTTTGCCGGCGCCGACCGGCCCGGATAACAGCACCGTGTCGCCCGCGGTCAGGTGCAGGCTTGTCGCGCGGGCCAGCGCCTCGGTTTTCGCGACATGTGGCAACGCGAATTCTGCGCGAAACGATGCATTTGGTGAAACCGTCATGGCGCCCATATTTGACCGCTGACGGCAAGCGGCGCAAGGCGGCGTTGGGGCCACGCGAAAACCAATTTCCAGCGCGGAACCCACGTTGGGCACCGCGCGACAGGCGTGATGGGCAGGACCGCTCGTCTAGCCGGCTAGACGAGCGGATATCGTCGTAATTCGTTATTATCAAACGTTAAACCCGGTGATTTCACCGAAATGCGGGCAGTTTGCAGGGCGCATTCCGGAACGTTTGCAAACCTCGTCTGCCGGGGCTGAGGCGATCATCTGGGCGGATTCGGCGTCTTCTCTGGGCGCTTGCCGGGATATCTGCGCCGCTCCGGGTCGTCGGCAGAACCTCGCGACCGGATCCGTTTTCCACAGCAACTGTGGGCCGATGATCCACAGGCGGCGGCCAAGGGGCGGCATCGCGTGCGGTTTGGCTGACGCCGAAAATCGTTTCCGGCGACTCGGCGTTGCCAAAAAGGGCGGCTTTGTTGGCCAATTGGCGCACTATCCGCCGAAATCCCTGGTTTTGTGGTGAAATACCGGCCCATCGGCAGGCAAAAAACCAAAACGTGAACCATTTGAACAAAGATTCTTTGAGTTGATGCCATTAACGGTTATTAATGAAACACCAATTTTGTTTTACCTTTGTATGAGTAGCTGGAGGCTTTCATGCGTATTTTTCCACAGGGTCGTGGAGCGCCGGATTCATTTTTGACCACGACGGCCCGAGTTGCCATCGGACCCCGATTTTCATTTCGATCCCTGATTTGCCTCGCGCTGTTGCCGTTGGTGGAACTCGTGTCCGGACCGGCCGCCGCCGAAACCGATCAGGCCGCAGAATTGCGCCTGGAATTGCAGAAACAGCAATACGAGGCGGTCGCGACAAAGACCATCACCGAACTTCAGCAATTCCGCCAGTCGCAATCTGCCACGCTGAAGTCGGGCGATCAGGTGACCCTGACCGACCTCAATCCCGCGATCAATGCGTGGTGGCTGTTGGAAATCGCACCAAAGAACGGCGGCAGGTCCAAATTCTATCACATCGAGAATACCGACCCCGAAAAACTGACGCTTCGGCTGGCGATGGAACCGGCAGTGCATCTGGTGATCGAGGGTGGCGTCAGCACGTATCGCTGTGTGCCGTGGAAGCGGGGCAAATCTCCGCTGGACCGGGCGCAAGAGGCGGGCCTGCCGTTTTCACCGCTGTGCGGCGGGCGTCTTTATCTGCGCAACCGGGTGCGCGGATCCCGGACAAATCTCGAAGCCACCAGCCAGTTCCTGCGGGATAATGTCTGGCTTGGCGAAAATCTGGTGGGGTTCGTCAAGGACACATTCTTCAAGGACGAGTATCTGGAGACCGCCGAGGAAATCGACGCCGAGCCCACTGGGATCGAACCCGTGGGTCTGGTCAAGGCCGATCTGGAAACCGCACCCGTGGTCGCCACGCGGATGGGGCTGACGCTGGACGGTACGCAGAGCGGGCGCATGACCATGGGCGCGTGGTATCCGGTGACCGATCTGCCGGGTGTTTTTGCGACAACCATGCAGCCCAAAGCGATCAGCCGTCGCATTCTGGCGCAGAAATCATCGGCGAACCGGCTGGATCAAATCGAAGGTCGTGCGCAAACCTATCTGGTTGCCTATGATCTTTCGCAATTCGATCTGGGATATGAAATGGGCACCACGCACCCCCGGCTTGACTGGTCGCCGCGACCCTCGGGGGCGGGACGGAATTACAACATTCCCGGACCCGACGGTGTGAAATCCCCGGCGCCCCTGATCAATCTTGGCATGGTCAGCCCGGGCAAGGCCGCCCGCGTGGTCGCGACATTCACCGGGGGGTTCAAGCGCGATCACGGTGCGTTCCGCTATGGGCCCTACGCCACGGAAAACAACGGCACGCATTACGGATTCATCGTGCATGGCGTGGTGATGAGCAAACTGCAGCCCAATCTGGCAACGCTGATCATCATGGATGATGGCACCGTCACCATGAAGACCTGGACCCGCGAAGACGATGCATTGTTGCCGCATATCCGCTTTGCCCGGCAAAACGGAGTGGCGCTTGTGGAGCGGGACCCCGAAAGCCATCAAAGCGCGCCGGGCCCGTTGGTGCCGCATTGGGGCGCCGGCAACTGGTCCGGTTCCGCCAAGGCCGAGCTGCGCACCCTGCGCGCCGGGGCCTGTCTGCGCGAGGCTGAAGGCAAGCAATTCCTGATCTACGGCTATTTCTCGACGGCGACACCTTCGGCGATGGCCCGATCGTTTCAGGCGCTTAGCTGTGATTACGCGATGCTGTTGGACATGAACGCGCTGGAGCATACCTATTCGGCGGTCTACGTGCGCAGAAACGGTGCGTTGCAGACCCAGCATCTGTTGCCGGGCATGGCGTATATCGACCGGAAACAGCGCGACGGGTCCAGAATACCGCGGTTCATCGGATCGCCGGACAATCGGGATTTCTTTTATCTGACCCGCAAGGAGGTCGAAAATTGATCTTGCGACTGGTAACCGTCATCGCGCTTTTTGTGGGGCTCGGCACGACCCCGGTTTCCGCACAAAGCCTGAAGGATCTGAACGATACCCTGTTTCGTGAACTGAAAACGGTCCATCGCCTGAGCGAAGGGCAGATGGCGAAAGTCCGGCAGATTTTTGCGCGGTCCAGCGTGATGGGTCAGGGCAACCCCGCGATCACGCGCCACCCGATGACCGAATCGCAATGCCGCGCGCGTCAGGGCGGCGGGCCGCTGGGCAGCAGCAAGTTCGCGCGGATTTGCGGTGATCGGTACATGGCACCGCTTTACGACCCCGCCACGCAACGGCCCGAGGATGCCAGGGCCTGCATCGACCAGCTCGAATTTCCGAACATTCCGTGCAAATATCCCGTGGTTTGGGTGAAGGCGACCGAGGCGGCCTCGTTGTGCGAAGCGGTTGGCAAACGTTTGTGCGACGCCCACGAATGGGAGGGCGCGTGTCAGGGGGCATTGGGGCCCGCCGATTACCGATTTGATCTGGCCGGCGGCGGTGGCTCGGGCGCGGTCGCCCGCATGCGGGCCGCCCATAACGCCACCTATGCCGGCACGAAACGCTGGAGCTATGGTGCCGGTTTTCGGCGCGGCGTCTGTGCGCAGGCCAGCAGCAAAAGCGCGTCCTGCCCCGGTGGCGGATTTCGGAACTGCGGCTCCAACACCTATCCGGTCGGCGCGTTCAAAAACTGCGTCAGCCCCTTGGGTGTCTACGATCTGAACGGCAACGCGGCGGAGCACATGAACCTGCCATTGGCACCGGATCAGATGTCGAGCCGGGGCAGCAAAAAGCTGGGCGTGACCGAGATGAAGGGTAGCTGGTTCATCTGGGACAGCTATCAGGCGCATCCCGACTGGTGCCGCTGGCGCGCGCCGTTCTGGCACGGCGCGCGGGTCAAGAGCCCGGGCAGCCACGAGAATTATCACCTCGGGTTCCGATGCTGCAAGACGCTGCGCTGAGGTTACTGAATGTCAACAGGCCATAGATGACAGAAAGTACCGCGCGTTGGCTTTTTTTCGCACTAATTATTGTGCTCACTGCTAGGCACTATGTTTTTCCCCATCCTTGCTGGCGATGCAACAATTCTTGCCTATCTTTCAAATAGAAACCCGATAAATATTTTTAGATTTGCCGAGGTTCATCTTGCGATTTCTACAATTGCAATACTTTCGTATTTGTCGATACAGCGCGATAATGTTGAACTGGTTACAATTCTGATTTCCATCGTTGTTTCAGTTGCGTTCGCGACAATATTCTACAATTTGGGAGTTAATCTTGTTGTTTTTTGGTTATTTGTGGCAACTGGCTGAAGTTTGACCGGGATTGGGTTTAATTCCAAAGGCAGCCCGTTCCCCCGATCGCTTGTTGGAATTGCGCTCTCATACCTTGGTTGTTTTGTTCGACCGCTGGGCGATACTCTGTTTTCATGAACTTTGCGAGGTAAGTTTCCATCGGTCTTCCGTAGGTCGGACAATTTGTCCGACCTACGCAACGTGTACGCATCAACGACAATGACAGATGTGGTCTTCAGCCCCTTGCCCGGGCTGAAATCATTCGACCGAGATCGCGGCCATCAAGCGCAGCGGATGCGAAATCGGGCCTTCCTTGCTGACCAGCGAGGCCATCTGCGGGTCTTCCAGAACCGTCGCCAGCGCCGTCGGCTCGCCGTTCACGAACGCCGTGGTGCTGACCAGCCGGATACCGTGGCTGTAATCGGCATAGGTTTCGCCATGCACCGTGCTGAGCGGCTGAATTGGCGCGCCACCGGGCCGGTGCCAACCATAGATCGCCACCCGTCCGGGCGCAGCGCGCAGCACGTTGGACAGAACCAGGTCTTTCTTCTGACCGGCCACCAGCAATTCGGAATCGCCGTCCGAGGCAATTCGCTGGCTTTCGACGGTCTGATTGTGCTGCCACAGATAGTCGGTCGAGCTCATCTGACTGCCCGGCTGCATCGGGCTGGGTTTCAGTTGCAGACCGGCCTGGCTGTAAATCGCATCGACCATCTTGGTGGTCGGCAGGATGAAGCCCATGCCGTTTGCCACTTCGGCGGCGGCGGGCAGGCCCATCGGCACGCGCACAAAGTCGCTGTCGTCGCCAACCGCCAGATAATCGGGCATGACGCAGATCGTCACGGACACCGCATCGCCGTTCTTGGCGCGGCCCTTGAAGGTGACCGGCGTCAGCGTTCTGAGGAAGGGAGGCAGGTTACCGGACAGCAATTGCCCGGCCACGAAATGATCGCGCTCGGTACCGCTGAGGGTCATGCTGCGATGGACGACCTCGCTGCCTGCCAGCGCATCGGCGGCGCGTTGCGGCATCGCCGACATGTCCAGTTCGTGGCACGCGCCAACCGCCGCGACGTGGCGCGAGGGCACGATCAGGTCGGTCAGCCGCTTGCGCGGTTTTTTCGTTTTGGGTTTCCCAAGCTTCAGCGCCGCGACGACGACCTCTTCGACGGTCTTTTTCGGGGCGGCGGCGACGGTGGTCGCCGGGACCGGTTTCACGGCGGGCGTTTCCGCAACCACGACCTGCTGGACGGGTTTCGGTTTGAATATTCTGACCGGATTCCGATTCAGACCGATGCCACCTTTGGCACAGGCTGCCAGGGTTGCCAGGGTCACGGACACCGCGATTGCTCGTTTTATATTCATTGACTGCTCCACCAGACCTAGCCGGTTACGTCCCGGTAATTGCCAAATCTGCCTACCGTTTGGCACGCGTGTGACAAACTGGCGTCGATGTTGTCAACTCTACTATAGACCGGATTTCCGGCCTCGGCAGAAAATGGCCGACCTAGGGGCATGTTTTTTTGAACATTGTTTCCATTTTGTTGACGAATGGCTAACGCCAGCGAGTTTGTTTCAAATTTGCGGCCAGTCTCGGCGAAATTGCGGAAAATAGTCCGAAAATGCTTTCAGGCACGCAGACGCAGGCAGGCGCAATGTTGACGATTTCCGGACAATGCCCCCGAAATGTGCGAATCGCGATGACGTGCGCGCATTCTCGGGGCACCCGGTGATTTGAAACCTACGCCTCGATCCACTGGAATTTTGCATTATGGCGCAAACTATTCCACCGGCCCGATCAACCGAGCCATATCACGTGGCGGGTGTCGGCCTTGTTTCCGGCTCTCAAGACGAAGCGATTGCGTGGCACCAAGCGCGCAAGCCTGCCGCGCCTCAATGGGCCGCCCCCCGGCCCGGCGATTGGCTGACCAAGGCGCAACCTTTCGGGATCGCACTGGTTTTGCCGGGATAAAGCGGACCCAATTTGCGCTTGTTCACCGCACCACGGCCCGTTGGCATTATCACGACATTCGATCTGCCTGGGTGAAACGTGTGGCGCTTGCCCTGGGGGGCAAGTGTTGCGTTCGATTCACCGTTTTCACTCGTCGCCCGGCACCCCGTAACTGGGTGCCGCCGCCGGATCGACCGCGCGGCTGACGTAATCGGGCATTTGCGGCTCAAAGGCGGCCCACAGGTGACCCAGTTCGGCAATCGGGTCCGCTTCGTGCCAGTCCACGCGCAGATCGACCAGCGGCCAGGGGTGGATATCGGCAACCAGCAGACAGGCAGAGTGCACCGGCCCCTCTTCGCCGCCGCCGTCGATCTGCCCGGCGCGCAGGGCGGTCAACAGACGGTCCGCCAGATGCAGGCCGGCATTCGCCGCAAAGGTGTCGGTCATGATTTCGGGCAGCGCTGCGGATTTCAGAAGATTGCCGGCGGCAATGCAATCGGTGCCGATGGACGTGGCATGTGTGCCCAGCGTATTCGCCCCGGAAAAAAGCGCGGTGCGCCCGGCATGATCGACCACGGCGACCTGCCGGTATTCGGGGTGCCGTTCAGACGCCATGACGGTATCCAGCGCGCTTTGCGCCGTATGCCCCTTTGCGATGATGTCCAGCACGTCATTGCCGATCGACGGCAGGGTGACGTTCTGGGTGGCCACCGCCCCGACCCCGGCACGGACCCACGGGCAGCGGCTGCCGACCGCGATGGACGAGGTGGTGATGGCAACGCCCAGTTGGCCCGTGCGGGCGCAGCGCCCGGTGATCGAAAAGGTCATGATCTACGCCTCGTCCGGTACGACGGCGGTCGCCTCGATCTCGACCACCCATTCGGGCCGCGCCAGCGCCCCGATCACCAGCCCGGTCGAGACGGGAAACACGCCCTTCAGCCATTTGCCCATCTCGCGATAGACATCCTCGCGGTGGCGAATGTCGGTCAGGTAAACCACGATCCGGCAGATATGCTCCATTCCGCCGCCCGCTTCGGTCAGCAGCATTTCGATGTTCTGCATGGTCTTGCGGGTTTGCAGGGTGGTATCCCCGGCATGGAGGCTTTCGCGGGTATCGAGATCCTGCGCGACCTGTCCGCGCAGGAATATCGTGGTGCCCGGACGCGCGACCACCGCCTGACACAGGTCGTTGTCGAGGTTCTGTTCGGGATAGGTATCGCGGGTGTTGAACTTGCGAATGCGGGTGTGGGCCATGGTCCGTCCTTGGAATGTCAGGCGTCGAGGATGAAGTGTTCGCGGCAGAACCACAGAAATTGCTCGGCCGCGGGCGAAAGCGTCGCCCCCTTGCGCACCGCCAGAACGATGCGGCTGGGCGGGGCGTCTGCGACCAGTGGCCGCGTGATCGTGCGCTTGCCGTCATAAGTAAGATCAGACGCCGGGCGCGTTGCCAGCAGCGCGTATCCCAGACCCTGCCCGACCATGCCGCGCACCATTTCGAGCGACGCGGTCTTGTAGGCGACATCGGGCGTGACGCCCGCGTCGATCATGATGTTGCGGAAATAGTCCCGGCTGGGCGGGGTGTTCAGCAGGACCATGGGCCGGCCGGCCAGATCGGCGGGACGGATTTCGCCATGCCCTGCCAGCGGATCGCCCTGCGCCAGCAGCACGTAGGGCTGTAATTCCTGCAGAACCACGGTTTTCAGGTCATCCGAAAGGTCGAGATCGTATAGAAGGCCGATTTCGGTTTCCCCCGCCAGCAGGCTTTCCTGCACCCGGCGCTGGTCGCCCTCGATCAGATCAAGGTCCAGCGGTGTGCCGCCACGCATCATGCGTTGCAGCATCTCGGGCAGGATGAACGGGCCGAAAGTGTGAAAACAACCAACCGACAGGCGGCGTTTCGCGGCGTCTTTTCCGGCAGCGATGGTGACGGCGGAATCGATGCGCGACGCGGCACCGTAGGACCGGTTGGCATAGATGAGCGGTGAGCCGCGGGCGCTGAGGAACAGATCGTCGACCTCGCCGAAAAATACGTAATGGGTGCCGACGCGATCGGACGAAAGCACCCGGCAATCAAAGGCCACCAGCGGATCGACCACCCTGAGCGCCCCCGAAGCCATCGCCCGCCATTCGGTGCAGTCGAATTTGTCCGCGATCTGGTCGCGAAACCGACCGGCAAATGTATCGGCGATATAGGTCTGGTCGTCTTTCAGCATGTTGACGCAAAATACCCCGTTCGCAAGGATCAGGCTGGCGGCGGGGCTTTGATGATGCACGCAGACCAGCAGCGTCGGCCGGGCGCTGTCCGCGGAAACCGACGACATCGCCGAAACCGTGACCCCCGCGCGACCATGCGCCCCGTCGGTCGTCACGACGTTGACGGTGCTGGCGGCGTGGCTCATGCCCTGAATGAACCGGTCGCGCAGCGAAACGGGGGTTGGCTGGTTCATGATTTCGGATTCACCCGCGCGTTCAGGTATTGGGCAAAGTCGTAATTCGGGCGTTCCAGATGCGAAAGATGTCCCGGTTCCGACAGCCCGGAACACAGGCCGCGATAGACTTTTTCGGTGCAGCCGCGATCTTCGACATTCACCTCGTCCAGCAGCGTCTTGAGCGCGGCAAAATGGGCCTGTGCGTCGGGGTCATCGACGTAATCGGGCGCCATTCCGCCGCCAAACGTGATATGCACCTGTCCGGCGCCGTGCGGATGCAGGGAAAGATACCAGAAATACCCCGGTGTCAGCGTGATCATCAAGCTGGGATAAATCGCCAGCAGAAAGGTCGTGCGGCGCATGTCACCGGTCAGGCTGGTGTTGTTCTGGTGCGCGCGCGCGATTTTCAGCGTGTCGTCCTTCAGGATCGTATGGTAATTGAATGCGGGCAGGCCCGGCGGGCAGACCATCTCTTCCAGTTTGGACAGCCCGCCAATGGTGCCTGCGTGGCACACCGGCAGGTGATAGCTTTCCATGAAATTCTCGGCGAGGACCTTCCAGTTGGTGTCCCAGATATGGGTCTCCAGAAAGGTTTCGGTGTAATCGGCCATCCGGTAGCCCCCGATCAGCCCCTCGACTGCGGCCAGTTCCTGCGCGACCGGCGCTTTGGCGGGGTTGAGCGTCACGAATATCCAGCCCAGCCATTCCTCGCAGCGAATGGCCGGCAGTTTGTAGTCGTTCTTGCAGAAACCTTCGTTCAGCGTCATCGCCGGTGCCCCGCGCAGCGCGCCGTCAAGATTGTAGGTCCAGGCATGATACGGGCAGACGATGGCCCGCGTGTTGCCGCGCCCCTGCAACAGCGTCGACATGCGGTGCAGACAGACATTCGACATCGCCCGCAGCGTGCCGTCGTGGTCGCGGATCACGGCGATGGGTTGCCCGGCCAGATCGCATGTCGTGTAGTCGCCGGGATTTGGCAGGGCCGAGGTGCGACCGACGCAAAACCAGTCCTTGCGAAAGATATGTTCCAGCTCCGACTCCAGAAAAGCGTCGGTCGTGTAGACGTCGCGCGGCATGGCGCGGGCCTGTTCAAACGGACGTGCCGCGTTTTTGGCAAGCGCGGCCATCGGGTTGCTGATCGCCTCGTTCATCCCTTTGCTCCTGCGTCTATTCTGCGGTTCCGGCGGAATCGCCGGTGCCGTTGAACCATTGGTTTACCGCCGGATCCCCTGGCGACATTTTCACCCCCCGTGCCACGTTTTCCGAAAGACCGGCGGCGTCTTTCACGAATGCCAGCGGGCCATTCCAGTCGAAGTTGCGGTAGACCGCGCCGAGATGCGCGAACGGCGGCGACTGGGCGAATAACTGGAACGTCAGCCGGTGGCCCGCATAGTCGGAATTCAGCAGATCACGGGCAAGGGCCAGCAGCCTGCGCCGGTCATCGGCCAGCCATTCGTCGTTGATGGTATAGTATTTGTCCATCCAGGGCCGGGTTTCTTCTGCTTCGAACGCCGCCATGTCCGGGGTGACGCAAATCTGCCCACCGCACAGTTCCCGCGCGATGTGAATCATCTCGTGCAATTGCGAGCAGGCGTGGACGCGCCCGGTATATAGCAGCGACTGGTTCGGCATCATCAGCCCGGCGGGCGAGCGTTCGCCCAAGGTGATTGCCGCCGTCAGATGGGCGTTGATCCCCTCGCGGTAGACGGCGAGTTTCGCCAGCTTTTCCTGCACGGCCTGCTGTTTGTCGAGCCCGGTCTGGCGCACGTTGAACAGAGCCGCGCCGATCATCATGTCGGCCAGTTTCAGGTTGCGCTGCACGAAGGCAAAGGCGGAATAGCGGTGCAAAGTGGCGCGGATGAAGGTGGCCGCACGGGTGTGACGGTAAAACAGCACGTTTTCCCACGGGATCAGCACATTGTCGAAGATGACCAAGGTATCGACCTCGTCGAACTTGTTGGCCAGCGGGTAATCCGCAGCAGGCGCACGGCCGGCAAATCCGGTGCGGCAGATGAATTTCAGGTTGGGCGAGCCAAGATCGCAGATGAAGCCGACGGCATAATCCGATAGCGCCTCGTTGCCCCAATTGGCGATCGTTGGTTTGGTAAAGGCCTGGTTGGCATAGGCGGCGGCGGTCTCAAATTTCGCGCCGCGCACGATGATGCCCGCATCGGTTTCGCGGGCGACATGCAACAGCATGTCCGGGTCCTGTTCCTGTGGGGATTTGGACCGGTCGCCCTTGGGGTCGGTATTGGCGGAAACGTGGAACGGGTCGGCCTTCAGAACCTGATGGATATGGGATTTTATGTTGCGGGCGAATTGGGGATCGACCTCGTTCAGAACGTCCTGCCCGTCATAAAGCGACCACATCTCGCCCACGGTCTCGTCGCCGACGCGGGTCACCACGCCGCCGATTTCGTTCATGATCGCATCCGTCGCACGACGCTTGGCCCACCAATCGGCCTGGTTCATCGGCAGGGCATTGCCGATGGCGTTCACGCCGTCCCCGGTGGATACGGTCATGGTTTCACGGAACCGGTCCTCGGCCTGCATGTCATATATGCGGGCGCGAATGTCCACCAGCGGCTTGAATTGTGGATGCGTGGTCACGTCCTTGACCCGCTCGCCGTTCATGTGAACCTCGCGATTGTCGCGGATGGAATCGCGGTATTCGGCGCCGGTGCGGATCATTCGGCTTCTCCTGAAGAGCGGCGTGGGTGCATTTCCTGCCGCGATTTCTTGACCCCGCTTATCAATCAAAGGGCTGAGCCGGAAAGTAAAGCCCTTCGACGTTTCGGGGGGGGGGTGTCCCAAAGCCATTGTCTGTTCGCTCAGGGCCGCTCTCAAATGCGGGGATCGTCGATGCCTCGTGGGGCCGGGTATGGCGCGTGAAGTGTGATCGGTTGTAGCCACCCCGAAAAGCGCGATCTGTCAGGTTTCTGAAGGGTGCCGGGGCGTTCGACACGATGACGAGGGGTGCGGAACAGCGGTTTCCGGCACGCAGAACCGACGGCGAGAAATCATGCTTGTTGTGGATTTATCGGGTTGATGTCAGGGGGTTACCAGTGTTTCCAATAGTGATTAAAATATTTTAGTCACGCAAATTCAGTGGTGCGACACCTGCCGCGACCACGATTTAGGATATGCTGGCCGTTTTTCAGCAAACTGTTAGAACAAGTCGTGGTGAACGAGGAAAAAAATGAAATTCAGCATCCAGCTTTCGGCGGATTATCCGGACAAGTCCTATGGCGGCGACCGGGTATATGCCGACATGCTGGAACAGGCGAAACTGGGCGACCATCTGGGATTTGACGCGGTTTCAATCACCGAGCACCACCTGATCAACGTCCTGATGATGCCCGCGCCATTGCAATTCGCCGTGAAGATCGCGGCCCATACCGAACATGTGAAAATCATGACCTCGGTCGTTGTGCTGCCGCTGCACGATATGCGGCTTTTCGCGGGCGAAGTCGTCGCGGCGGATATTTTCACCGACGGGCGCCTGATGCTGGGGGTCGGGCGCGGGGCGTTCGGCTACGAGATCGAACGTCTGGGCGTGCCCATGGCGGAAACCCAGGCCCGGTTCAACGAATCGCTGGATGTTTTGCAGGCGCTGCTGAGCCGGGAAGAGGTTTCGTGGGACGGAGAGTATTACCGGTTCGACCCGATCACCATCATGCCGCGCCCGGTGCGCATGGGGGGTCCGCAAATGATGATGGCGGTGATGAACCCCGAGGGCATTTACCATTGCACCAAACGCGGATTTCACATTCAGACGACACCGCTGGCGGGCAATCATCAGCTTCTGGTCGATCAGGTCGGCGGGTTCAGCCGGGCGAAAGACGAGATCGGGCCGGCCGGCGAGGCGCTGACGCTTTCGCTTTCCCGCGTTGCCTGTGTTGCGCGAAACGCGGCTGACGCGCGGGCAAAGCTCGAAACCGCCGAGGCCTATTACCGCCGCTTTGACAACGTGTTTACCGGCCCCGGCATCGTGGATGCGGGCATGGTCAGGCCCTTGCCGCGCAAGCAGAGCATCGGGGATCTGGCCGAAAGCCTGCTGATCTGCACGCCGCAGGAAATGACCGACAAGCTGAGCGTCTATGCCGATCTTGGCATCGACCGGGTGATCCTGAACGTGAATTTCGGGCTGGATCAGAACGAGACGATGGATTGTCTTGCATCATTCGCCCAGAATGTCATGCCCCATTTTGCCGACCCAACCAGCGGAGCCACGACATGAGCCAAGCACTGGAATGCGCGTTCAGCGTCCAGGGATCCGGCCCGCCCCTGTTCCTTATCCACGGCATCGGGGCCGCCCGAAATACCTGGCGGTTTCTGATGCCGGTCTTGCGCGAACAATTTACGGTGGTGACCTATGATCTCAGAGGCCACGGGGCCTCGCCCATGCCGGACGGCGCGTTCGGGTTGGACGAACTGGTCGCCGATCTTGAACGGGTCCGCGAACGCACCGGTTTTGCGGCGGCGCATTTCGCCGGGCATTCGCTGGGTGGCATGATCGCCCCGGCCTACGCGCGGCGCCATCCGGGTCGGGTCCTGTCGCTGGGTCTGCTTTCAACGGCGGCGTTCCGAACCCCCGACGACCGTGCCAAGGTGCGCGGCGTGGTCGCGGCCATGCGCGCAAAAGGCATCCCCGACGTGTTGTCGACGCTTTCCGACCGGTGGTTCACCGACCCGTTCATTGCCGCAAATCCCGACCTTGTCGCGGCCAGGATGGCACAGGTGATCGGCACCGATCCCGAGATTTTTTTACAGGTCTTCGACATCTACGCCGAGACCGAAATGTCCCCGTGGCTGCACGAGGTGGCAACCCCCGCGCTGGTTCTGACGGGCGAGAATGACGGCGGCTGCAACCCGCGTCTCAACCGGCAGATCGCCGCAGCGATGCCAAAAGCCGCGCTGGTCGTCTTGCCCGCGCTAAAACATTCGATATTGTTGGAGGCCGGACCGATGGTCGCGGACCGTCTGGCGGCATTCATTCACGGGCTGGATTCCGAAACCCGGCCCAGGGGAGCACGAATATGAACCTGACCGGAAACTGGTCCTATCCCACGACGATCAAGTTTGGGGCGGGGCGAATCTCGGAAATTGCCGATGCCTGCGCGCAATCCGGTATTCGCAGACCGCTTCTGGTGACCGACCGGGGCTTGGCGGGCCTGCCGATCACTGCGGACACGCTCGATCTGATGGAGCGTGCCGGGCTGGGCCGCGCGCTGTTTGCCGAAGTGGACCCCAATCCGAACGAGGCAAACCTGACGGCGGGTGTCGCGGCGTTTCGGGCGGGGGCACATGATGGCGTGATCGCCTTTGGCGGCGGTTCCGGACTGGACCTCGGCAAGCTGGTCGCGTTCATGGCGGGCCAGACACGCCCTGTCTGGGAATTCGAGGATATCGGCGACTGGTGGACCCGCGCCGATGCCAGCGCCATCGCCCCGATCGTGGCGGTGCCGACCACGGCGGGGACCGGTTCGGAGGTCGGGCGCGCCGGGGTGCTGACCAACAGCGAAAGCCACGTCAAGAAAATCATCTTTCACCCCAAGATCCTGCCATATGTGGTGATCTGCGATCCGGAACTGACGGTCGGTATGCCCAAGGTGATCACCGCCGGAACCGGCATGGACGCATTTGCGCATTGTCTGGAGGCCTATTGCTCGCCGCACTACCACCCGATGAGCCAGGGCATCGCGCTGGAGGGGATGCGGCTGGTCAAGGAATGGTTGCCGCTGGCCTATACTGATGGTGCCGACCTTGTGGCGCGGGCGCATATGATGTCGGCGGCGATGATGGGGGCGACGGCGTTTCAAAAGGGTCTCGGCGCCGTTCACGCGCTGAGCCATCCGGTCGGCGCGGTCTATGGCACGCATCACGGCATGACCAATGCGGTGTGCATTCCGGCGGTGCTGGCACTGAACCGGCCGGCGGTCGAGGACCGGATCGGCTGGGCCGCGGATTACATGGGGATCGGGGGCGGTTTCGACGGGTTCATGGATTACGTGATGTTGCTGCGCGCGGGCGTCTCGGTGCCGGACAGGTTGCGGGACCTCGGCGTCGGAACCGACCGGATCGGCGAATTGGTGTCCATGGCACTTGACGATCCGAGCTGCGGCGGGAACCCTGTGGAACTGAATCCCGCCAATGTCACCGCACTGTACGAGGCGGTCATCTGATATATGGCTGCGTTGGCCGGTTTGGCCTCTTTTATCCTGCGCCGGTTATGCGCTAAGAGACGCCGTTCCGACCCGGGACTTCAGGAGAATACCGATGGGCTATAAAATCGTGGTCGCCGGCGCCACGGGCAATGTGGGCCGCGAAATGCTGAACATTCTGGATGAACGGCAATTCCCGGTAGATGAGATCGCCGCGCTGGCCTCGCGCCGGTCGCTGGGTACGGAATGCAGCTTTGGCGATGCGACGCTCAAGGTGCAGGACCTCGATACCTTCGATTTCGCGGGCTGGGATATCGCCTTGTTCGCCGTCGGCTCGGACGCGACAAAGAAATATGCGCCCCGCGCGGCAAAGGCGGGTTGCGTCGTGATCGATAATTCGTCGCTTTACCGATACGATCCAATGGTGCCGCTGATCGTGCCCGAGGTGAACGCCGACGCCGTGGACGGTTATGCCAGAAAGAACATCATCGCCAACCCGAACTGCTCGACCGCGCAGATGGTGGTGGCGCTGAAGCCGCTACATGACCGGGCGCGGATCAAACGGGTGGTGGTTTCGACGTATCAGTCGGTCTCGGGCGGCGGCAAGGACGGGATGGACGAATTGTGGAACCAGACCAAGGGCATCTTTGTCCCGGGGCAAGAGGTCGATCCGGCAAAATTCACCAAACAGATCGCGTTCAATGTGATCCCGCATATCGATGCGTTCATGGAGGACGGCCAGACCCGTGAAGAATGGAAAATGGTCGCCGAAACCAAGAAAATCATCGATCCCAAGATCAAGGTGACCGCGACCTGCGTGCGGGTCCCGGTTTTCGTGGGTCATTCCGAGGCGCTGAATATCGAGTTCACGGATCACCTGGACGAGGAAGAGGCGCGCGACATCCTGCGCAATGCACCCGGTGTGATGGTCGTGGATAAGCGCGAGGATGGCGGCTATACGACGCCGGTGGAATGCGTCGGGGACTACGCGACCTTCGTCAGCCGCGTGCGCCAGGACCCGACGATCGATAACGGGCTGAACCTGTGGTGCGTCTCTGACAACCTTCGCAAGGGCGCCGCGCTGAACGCAGTGCAGATCGCCGAGGTGCTGGGCCAGCGGGTATTTAAGAAGGGTTAGCGATTTCTTCACTTTCTTCGGCTTTGATCGGACCCGGAGGCAACATGCCACGGGTCGAATTGAAGCTGAATGACGCCCAGTTCCGCGCAACGAAAATGCTCGCGGAAGCGCGGGATGTGACCATGGGTCAGATTCTGCGGGATGCGTTGGATGCAGCACTGGACCGGGCGTTTCAAAAGGGGAAAGCGAAGACGCCCAATAGGGCGGATGAGCGGCTCGTCGCTCCCTTACGGGCGCTCCTCGCGGACGATTTCGCCTATGCAAGTACCTGGGCGGAATTGCAGTCGAGGTTGCAGAAGAAGGGTTATTTCCTTCAAGAATCCGGCGGTGGTCTGGCGTTGTATACTTGGCCCGCCGCAACAAGGGTTTGCAAGGGATCAGAGCTTGGATACAGTTACCGGCTGCTGGTCAACCGGTTTCAGCGACCATTTCCCGGCCACAGCCATCATCGGGCTGCCCTGAAATACCGCGCGGCGGGCTGACCAAAATCCGGATGCGCGGCAAACCGATCCGGCGGTAGAACCGACCATGCGCCCGCCGGATCAGCCGTCGCCGGCCACGGCGAAACCGGTGGCGTCAACCGTCGCTCTCAGCGGCGATCTTCAATCGCGCAAGGCCGTTTTCAAAATCGCTGCCGACCCATCGATCCATCACAAGACCCATCCACCGCGCGACCGGGTTCATGCCAAGATCGGTGACAAATCCCCAACGGACCTCGGTGCCATTCGCCGCCGGCGTGAGCGTGAATTCGGCAACCGCCCGACCCATCGCGCCGAAATCGAGCGAGGTTTCGACCCGCTGATTTTCTTCGCTTGCAGTTATGATTTGCGTCCCGTTTCCGACATTCTGCTGGTCCGAGGTCCAGTCCATCCGGCTGCCCACCCCGGTTTCCGGACCCGAGAAAGTGACCTTCATATCCGGATCATAATCCGACCAGGGCGACCAGACCGCGAATGCCCGCAACGAATTCACATGCGAAAACACCTGTTCGACCGGTGCGTTTATCGCCAGCGACCGCGACACCGCCACGTGACGCGGCAGGAAAAAGGCAATCACCACCAAAACGGCGACCAGCACAGCCAAAAGCTTTATCGCATTCACAATGAAGCGCATCGGTTTCCCTCGCAATGGCGCGACAATGACCGCAGGATAACACGGATGCAGCGGGCGCGCCAATTCGCCGGCGATGTCAGATGGCCACGAACCGCCCCTGATCGCGGTCGAACGCCGCCACATCACCGGTGGCGATATCGTTCCAGACGCCGTGCACGGTCAACGCCTCTTCCTCGACCGCCTTGCGCACGAACGGAAAGGTCATCAGATTTTCCAGCGACACCAGCACGCCTTCTCGCTCCAGTGCGCGGGTCTGCTCGTCGGTGTCCTTGATGTCTTTCACGCGCTCAAAGGCCGGGCGCAGGATGTCCATCCATCTTCCGACAAAGCTGCTGTCTTCGTCCAGACCCGGAGCAATACCCGAACACATGTCCCGACAGGCATTGATGCCGCCGCAACCGGAGTGCCCCATCACGATGATGTGCGCGACCTTGAGCGAGGTCACCGCGAATTCGATCGCCGCCGAGGTGCCGTGATGGTCGCTGTCCGGCAGGCAGGGCGGGACCAGATTTGCAACGTTGCGATGGATGAAGAACTCGCCGGTTTCCGCCCCGAAGATCGAGGTGACGTGCACGCGGCTGTCGCAGCACGATATCACCATCGCCCGTGGGTGCTGCCCCTCGTTCGCAAGGCGCTTGAACCAGGCCTTGTTGTCGGCATATTCGGTCGCCTTCCAACCGTGGTACCGGTTCACCAGATAAGACGGAAGCGGCCGCGCGTTCTTCATGGAATTGCCTGTTTCCTTTTGCGCCGACAGTATCGACATTTTTCACAAATTTCGAGCCAGAAAATCCCGCCGGATAACCGGTTTTTCAAATCCGCCGGATAACGTGGTTTCCAAGGTGGGACAAGCGGGATGCGAGCAATGAAAACGGAAATATCGCGATTACGGATCGCGGAAAGCGTATGTATTCAGACCGATGCACTGAATGTCTTTCAGGACGCGCTTGGTGACGATGGTTCCCACGACGTGATCGAACGGGCGGTCGTCGAAGTGGCCGAACGCATGGGTGCCGTCGAACAGGCCCTGTTGCTGGGGGATCTGGACGGCCTGAAGGTCTCGGCCGAAAATCTGGGCGCAATGGGCGAGCAGTTGGGGTTCCTGCTGCTGGCGCGCGTGGCGCAGGACGCACTGGCCTGTGCGGAGCGTAGCGATCTGAACGCGCTCCATGCGGTGACCGAGCGTCTGATCAGGGTCGGCGATGCCTCGCTGGCCGCAGCAATCGAAGGCGCGACCCTGCCGGGTTGAGCGCCCTTGAACCGGCTCAGAAAAGGGATAGGGTTGCCGGCAACCTTGCCGTCAGGACCGCCCGATGCCCACCGGATTTGCCGAAAACGACCACAACGCCGTCCCGATCACGCTGGTATCGTCCGCAGATGCCGCTGCCTGGACCCAACGCCAGCCGGAAATGGTGCGGGCGTGGATTTCGGCCAATGATTTCAAGGGCAAACTGAACGACTGCCTGCTGGTCCCGGCGGCGGACGGCGGACTGGCGCAGGTATTGTTCGGTTGGGGCGATGCGGCACGGCGCGCGCGCGGCAGATTTCATTTCGCCAGCGCCGCCGAATGCCTGCCCGCAGGCAGATACCGCATGGACTGCGGACTGGACGCACCCGATCTGGAAGAAGCAGCGCTGGGCTGGCTGTTGGCAGGATACCGGTTTGACCGCTACCATGCGCAAACCGGCGAACAGGCGGAACTGGTAGTGCCCGACGGTGTGAACCCGAACCGATTGCGCGCCATATGCAAGGCCGAGTTTCTGGCCCGCGATCTGATCAACACCCCCGCCAACGACATGGGCCCCTCCGATCTGGAGACGGCATTCGAACAGCTTGGCCACGCGTTCGGGGCCAAAACCAGCGTGATCCGGGGCGACGCGCTGCTTGCGCAGAACCTGCCTATGATCCACGCCGTCGGCCGCGCGTCGGATGCCGAACCCCGGCTGCTGGACCTGCGCTGGGGCGATGCCGCAAATCCGACCGTGACCCTGGTGGGCAAGGGCGTCTGTTTCGACACGGGCGGGCTGAACCTGAAACCGGGCGCGTCGATGGCGCTGATGAAAAAGGACATGGGCGGGGCCGCGACCGCGATGGGGCTGGCGCAGGCGATCATGGGGCTGGATTTGCCGCTGCGCCTGCGCGTGCTGATCCCCGCGGTCGAGAATTCGGTCTCCGCCGGGGCTTTCCGACCCGGAGACGTGCTGCAATCGCGCAAGGGCCAAAGTGTCGAGATCAACAACACCGACGCCGAAGGCAGGCTGGTTCTGGCCGACGCCCTGGCGCTGGCGGACGAGGAATCCCCCGATCATCTGTTCTGCATGGCGACACTGACGGGTGCCGCGCGGGTTGCGCTTGGCCCGGACATTTCGCCGTTCTATACCGATGACGATGCGTTGTCGCACGCATTGCTGCGTGCCGCGCGGCGGGTGCGCGACCCGCTTTGGCGGATGCCGTTCTGGGAACCTTACGAGCGTATGATCGAACCGGATATTGCCGATCTTGACAACGCGCCCGTGGGCGGATTTGCCGGGTCGATCACGGCGGCATTGTTTCTGCGCCGGTTTGTCGAAAATGCCGGAACCTTCGCGCATTTCGACATTTACGGCTGGAACCCCACGAAAGCACCGGCGCGGCCCAGGGGTGCTGCATTCATGGGGGCACGCGCCATTCTCGACGTGCTGGAACAACGGGCCGTCAAATGATGCACCCGCGCCTGACCCCCGGCAATGGGCGCGTGGCGCATGTTTCGCTTGAAGGGATTGCCAGCGCCGACCGCTTCGTGGCCGGAACCTTGCGGCAGGTGGCGGTGCCGGTTGCCGACCTGTTGCGTGAACCCGCGGGCGCGCTTGACGGCCAGATGCTTCGTGGTGCCTCGTTTCTGGTGCTCGAGACCGATTTTGATCCCGGCTGGTCCTTTGGGCAGGCGCAGGACGATGGCTATGTCGGCTACGTCGAAACGCGGCACCTGCGCGATTTCGAGCCGGTCACACACAAGGTGACCGCGCTGGCGACGCATGCCTATCAGGCCGCCGATATCAAAAGCCGTGCGCTGCAATCCCTGCCGTTTGGCGCAGAGGTTGCGGTTACGGGACGGCGGAACCGGTTTCACGTCCTGCGCGACGGAACTTTTGTACCGTCGCAGCATCTGCGCCCGCTCCAACAGATGGCCGATGACTTCGTCGCGGTATTTGAGCGCTTTCTGGGTGTTCCGTATCTTTGGGGCGGCAACAGCCCGTCGGGCATGGATTGCTCTGGCGCGCTGCAACTGGCGCTGATGGCCGCGGGAACCGAATGCCCGCGTGACGCCGACATGCAGGAAATCGCGCTGGGACGGCCTTTGCCGTCCGGTGCCGCGCCAATGCGTGGCGATCTGGTATTCTGGGACGGGCATGTCGGTGTGATGCGGGACCCCGAAACGCTGCTTCACGCAAATGCGCATCATATGGCGGTGACAACCGAACCGTTCGCCGTGGTCGTTGACCGGGTCATTGCCAATGGCGGTGGGCCGGTGACGGCCATTCGGCGGTTGGCGGGCTGAAAGCGGTCAATCGATCGCGCGGATCAGCTTTTTTTCCAGTACGCGCAAGACCGTCTTCAGATCGTGGCCTCGTTTCAGAATTTGCCCGTCCATCGCAACGACCGCATAGATACCCTGCCTGCCGGCGCGTTTCGGGCGTTTCTCGATCCGGTAAAGCGGATGCTCTGCCGAACGGCGGAAGATCGAAAAAACCGCAACGTCGCGCAGGCAGGAGATTCCGTAATCGCGCCACTCACCCGCGGCGACCATCCGACCATAAATCTGGAGGATTGCGTTGAGTTCGACCCGCTGGAAACTGACCTGCTCCGGCGCGGGTCTGGCCCGGAACAGCGCGGTCGCGTTTTCGATGTTCATCCTGTCAGTGTGTCGCCGAATCCGGTGCAAATCAAGCCGTGTTGACAAGATCACCAAACAGACCGCCTCCGGGGCGGGGATTCGCCGGCTATGAAGTTGGGCCGAGCCGGTGCCGGCTTTACTGTTCTCGAACCGGAAACCGACTTTTTCACGAATGTCGCGGATTGCCCCGTTTTCGCCAGTATCAGCGCCACTTTCCGCCGCGATTGATCTGGATAACGGTACCTGTAGCGAGCGAAGGCTCACCCCGGTGTCGCGGTTTATCAGCCCCCACCCAGATCCGCGATGCCGGGGCTACCCTGACTAGAACCCTGCCACTGCGGCAGGGTTTTTTGGTTTCCAAACAACGTATTGCAGAAGTTTCCACAACAAAATCGCCTTGCCCTGAAATCGCCCATTTGTCTCCCAAAGCGTGCCGATATTGGTGACGATACCGGGACTTGTAGCTGGTATAGCTTCCCTCGGCGCTGCGTCTTCAGCCCCCACCCAGATACGCGGCGTCGAGGATCTTTTTCCCAAATACCCGGTTGGAAACCCGCAGACCGCAGTTTAGCGTCTGCCGGAATGCCCAACAATTCAGGTTCTGGCGATGCGCGATTTCCACCTGCCCGGCCGGTCCCCGGTCATCGCCGCCAACGGAATTTGCGCGACGTCGCATCCGCTGGCGGCAAGGGTTGCTGTTCAGATGCTCGAATCCGGGGGCAATGCGGTCGACGCGGCGATTGCGGCGGCGGTTTTGCTGGGGATTTGCGAACCGGCCTCGACCGGTCTTGGGGGGGATTGCTTTGCCTTGGTGAAACCTGCCGGCGAAGATCGGATCATCGCCCTGAACGGATCGGGCCGGTCGCCGGCTGTGTGGAACGGCGATGCCCTGCGCGCGGCGGGCCATGCCACTGTGCCGCTCTATTCCGCCGATGCCGTCACGCTGCCGGGCGCGGTGGACGGGTTTTGCCGATTGTCCGACGACTGGGGCCGGATCGGGCTTGCCGCTACGCTGGCCCCGGCGATTCGCTATGCCGACGCAGGTGTGCCGGTCGGCATGAGAACCGCGTATGACTGGCAGGGGCGCGAAAAATTCCTGAAAGGCGCGGCGCGCCGGTTTTATCTGATGGACGGCAAGGCCCCGACACCCGGCCAGATGTTTCGCGCGCCAAATCAGGCCGAGGTCCTGCGCCGTATCGCAAAAGACGGCCGAAACGGGTTTTATACGGGCGAGGTTGCCGCGGATATGGTGGCATCGCTTGCAGCGATGGGCGGCACCCATTCACTGGACGATTTCGGCAACGTGGCCTGTGATTACACCGAACCGGTTTCGGGCCTGTACCGTGGCACCGAACTGGTGGAGCACGCGCCCAACGGGCAGGGTGCGACGGCGATCCTGCTGAACAACATCCTTGAAAGTTTCGATCTGGCGGCACTTGACCCGTTCGGAGCGGCGCGCGCGCATATCGAGGCCGAGGCCGCAAAGCTGGCCTATGATGCCCGCGACCGGTTCATCGCCGACGCGGATCATGCGACGCGGCTGGCCCATATGCTGGCACCCGAGACCGCGCGCGATCTGGCAGGGCTGATCGATCCGGGGCGGGCCGGTCCCGCGTTGGCGGCCAAGGCGGGCGCCTTTCACCGCGACACGGTTTACGTCAGCGTGGTCGACCGGAACCGGATGGCGGTTTCGCTGATCTATTCGGTCTATTACGGGTTCGGTTCGGGGCTTGCCTCTACCCGCTTCGGCATCAATTTCCAAAACCGCGGTGCCGGATTCACGCTGGAGCGCGGCCACCCGAACGAGGCAGGGCCCCAAAAGCGGCCTATGCACACGATCATTCCGGCGATGGTGCGCCGGAACGGGCGCGTCACCATGCCCTTTGGCGTGATGGGCGGGGCCTATCAGCCGACCGGGCATTCGCGGGTCCTGAGCAATATGGTTGATTTCGGTCTTGATCCGCAGGCGGCCCTGGACGCGCCGCGATGCTTTGCCTTTGAGGACGTGCTGAGCGTGGAGCGGGGTTATCCGCAATCGGTGCGCGCGGAATTGTCGGATCTCGGCCACGACGTCGTGGTTCCCGACACGCCGCTGGGCGGTGGGCAGGCGGTCGTCATCGACGACGAAAACGGCGTGCTGATCGGGGCGTCGGACCCGCGAAAGGATGGCTGCGCGCTGGGATACTGATGCCCGCCCGACAAATCCTTACCGCCATGGACCGGAATTCGAGGCCGTCGTGGCGCTAGTGCATCTGCACTTCCATGTTGTACTTGCCGTTGCTCAGATTGCTGAACATCGACGATACCTCGGGATGTTCGACGGGTTCGCCGGTTTCATCCGCCAGAAGGTTCTGTTCGGACACATAGGCGACGTAATACGAGCTCTCGTTCTCGGCCAGTAGATGATAGAACGGCTGGTCCTTGCGCGGACGGCTTTCCTCGGGAATGGCAAGCCACCATTCCTCGGTATTGGCAAAGATCGGATCAATATCAAAAACGACGCCACGGAAAGGGAATTTCCGGTGGCGGACGACCTGGCCGATTGAATATTTTGCGTTGCTCTTTAACATGACTTCCAATATCCCCCACGCCAATTATTAGACCGGGATTGAATTTCTGTCCATTCAGCGCGCGGGCCAAATCACCATTTTTTGCAGAAACAATTTACTGCTATTGTTCCCGATGAATCAAAAAATTCCGCCTCGCGGATCGGTTGCAGTATCTGCGTTTCGGACGAAACCGAATTTGTGGCGGTTTTCAAGGCGATGCTGCCCCCGTATCGGTGATGGGCCGTGTGTCCCACGCGAATTTGCGTCAGCTTGAACCGACCTATGCCCGCCGGGCGCGAATGCGGGGCTGTTGCAGTTACGTCATAGTCTTTGAGCGAAAACCGCGATTTTCCGGGGTTTCGGAACGCAGACCCCGGCCCGGAATCGCAAGAGACTCTGTTCTTTGCGCCGCCTCGACCGGCCTGAAAAAGCGACGCGCGGAGCAGATTGTTTTTGATTGCGCCTCAAAGACGCGTAGAATGGGCCAAAAGAACCGAGGCATCCGAGCGCAATGAAATTCCGGCCCGCACCCCTATTGGCCTTGCTGCTTGTGACATGCAGCCCGGCCGTGCAGGCCCCGCCCGGCAATATCGACGACGCCTGCGTGATCAAGCAACAGCGCCCGGGCTGGATGAAGGCGATGATCCGGACGCAATCCCGCTGGGGCGTGCCGATCGCGGTGCAGATGTCGACGATATATTACGAAAGCAAGTTCAAGGCACAGGCGCGCACGCCGCTGGATTTCACGATGGGAGTCATCCCGATGGGCCGAAACTCGTCGGCATTCGGATATGCGCAGGCCATCGACAGCACGTGGAAGTGGTACATGCGCGATACCGGCAATCGCAGCGCGCGGCGGGATGATTTCGCGGATGCCGTGGATTTCATGGGCTGGTACATGGATCAGTCGTACCAACGGCTGGGCATCTCCAAGTCCAATGCGCGGCGGCAATATCTGGCTTATCACGATGGCCATGCCGGATACCGGCGGGGCACCTATCGTCGCAAGCGCTGGCTGATGCGCGTCGCAAAACAGGTTCAGAGGCGCGCGGAAATGTATGCCGAGCAATTGACCGAATGCCCCGGCAAAGGGTGATCATCGCTGATCGGGATCCGATTTTTCCAGTTCCGCCCGAACGCTGAACAGCGACGCGCCCAGCTTCAGCCCCCGCTCCATATCGCCCAGGATCACGGTGGTCGCACTGCCGCTTTCGTCGGTGATCACCCATTGGCGCAATTCCGTCGGGTTCGCCGTGAATACCAGTTCGATATGACCGATTTCGGGGTGATTCGGGTCCTGCGCCGTGATGGTGGTCGTGCGTTCGTCCGCCACATGCGCGGTGATCATTTCCGCAAGATCCAGATCGACGTTGCTTTCCAGAATCACCGAAAGCGGCGTGCGTTTCAGGGGAAATTGTTGTGGAGGCTCGTTGGATTTTCGGTCAAAGATCGCCACCGTTCCGCCGCCCGCCATCACCAGGGCCGGATCGGGGGGGTTGTATTCGAACCGGACCCGCCCGGGGCGGTGAATGAACAATGTGCCGGTCGAGATCGTGCCATCCGGGTTGATCTGCGTGAACGCGCCCTTGGCGGTGGTCAGGTCGTTCAGGAATTCGGAAATCGCGGAAATCGGGATTTTTTCGGCACTGGCCGCCAGCGACATGGCCAGCGTCAGAACCGGCACCAAAAACAGGGATTGAACATTCATGGCGGTCATATACGCACAATTCCGCGATTTCGCACCATCTGACAATTCACATTCCGGCCAGATGGCGGATTATTGCCCTTCGGGCACCAGAATTTCGCGCTTGCCGACGTGGTTGGCCGGGCTGACCAGCCCGTTATCCTCCATCTGCTCGACCAGCCGCGCCGCCTTGTTGTAGCCGATGGCCAGTTTGCGCTGGATGTACGAGGTCGAACATTTCCGGTCCTGCAACACGATGGCGACCGCCTGATCGAACAACGCGTCCTCGCCGTCGGTATTGCCGCCAAGGCCCAGCACCAGATCGATGTTGCTTTCCTGGTCATCGGTCGGGCCGTCCTGAACGCCGGACACGTATTCCGGCGCGCCAAAGCTTTTCAGGTGGTTGACGATCTCTTCGACCTCCTCGTCGGAAACGAAAGGACCGTGAACGCGGGTGATCTTGCCGCCGCCGGCCATGTACAGCATGTCGCCCATGCCCAGCAACTGTTCGGCGCCCATCTCGCCCAGAATGGTGCGGCTGTCTATTTTCGAGGTCACCTGAAAGCTGATCCTCGTCGGAAAGTTGGCCTTGATGGTGCCGGTGATCACATCGACCGACGGGCGCTGGGTGGCCATGATCAAGTGGATGCCACTGGCCCGCGCCATCTGGGCAAGGCGCTGGATGCAGGCCTCGATCTCCTTGCCGGCAACCATCATCAGATCGGCCATTTCGTCGACCACGACCACGATAAAGGGCATGGCTTCGGGCTTGAATTCCTCGGTCTCGAAAACCGGATCGCCGGTTTCATCGTCAAATCCGGTCTGGACCGTGCGGCTGAAATTCTCGCCCCTGGTCAGCGCCTCTTTCACACGGCCGTTGTAGCCGTCGATATTGCGCACGCCCATCTTGGACATCTTGCGATACCGCTCTTCCATCTCGCCGACGACCCATTTCAGCGCGACCACCGCCTTTTTCGGGTCGGTGACCACCGGCGAAAGCAGATGCGGGATGCCGTCATAGACGCTGAGTTCCAGCATTTTCGGATCGATCATGATCATGCGGCATTCGTCGGGGCTGAGCTTGTACAACAGGCTGAGGATCATCGTGTTGATCGCCACCGATTTACCCGAACCCGTGGTCCCCGCAATCAGCAGATGCGGCATTTTTCCCAAATTCGCCACCACCGGATCGCCCGCGATGTTCTTGCCCAGCGCCAGCGGCAGTTTCTGGGTCGAATCGCCGAAATCCCGTGCCGAAAGGATTTCGCGCAGCAGGACCTTTTCGCGATGCGCGTTGGGCAGTTCGATGCCGATGATCGACCTGCCCGGCACCGTGGAAACCCGTGCCGCCAATGCCGACATTGACCGCGCGATATCGTCGGCCAGCCCGATGACACGGCTGGCCTTCAATCCGGGGGCGGGTTCCAGTTCATACATGGTAACCACCGGCCCCGGCGATACCGAAACGATGTCGCCCTTGACCCCGTAATCGTCCAGCACGTTTTCCAGCATCCGCGCGTTTTCTTCCAGGGCCTCGTCGGAAAGGTGGTGGCGTTCGATGCTGATCGGATTGGCCAGCAGTCCAAGTGCGGGGCTTTCGAATTCCGTGCGCGGTGCCTCGAACGCCAGTTCGGGTTGTGCTTCCTGGGTTGCCTGGCGGCTGGATTTCGCGCCCTTCGCCACCCGGTGCTGGATCACCGCCTTGGACGCGGGCGTTGGCGGAACATATGTCGACGGACCCGCCGATACCGGTTCGGCAGCCGTGTCGGATTTGATGTCGGGGACACGCTTGTTGACCGGGGGTTCCGCCCGAAGCTGCGAGGACGCCGCCCCCACAGACGGCTTGCGCTCGCGGATGACGTCGACGATTCTGGAGCGGATACGGTCCTCTTCCGCGGCGACGGGCGGTTCGCGATGCTGCGCCGCCCGGTCGCGGGACTTCGCCGCGCTGAACATCGGCGCGCGGCGCACGAAACCCGGGCGTTTCGGGGTAATGGCCGCCGGGATGGTGCGGTTGGCGGGGGCCAGGGTTTTCAGGCGGTTTTCCTGATGAACGGCAACCGTGACCACCGGGCCGAATTTCAAGCGGGCATAGGCGAACTGAGCCGCACTGAAAATCTTGACCAATGCATAGCCCAGAAACGCGAACAGGGACGCATAGGTCAGGATCACGCCGAACACCAGAAAGCGCCCCATCGCCCGCAATTCCCGCCGATCAAAGCCAAGGACGAAAATGGCCAGCAGCACCAGACACAGGCCCGCCAGCCCGCTTAGCAGTCGCAGCGCCAGTTCCAGATCAAAGGGTGCCGACGCCAGAATTGCCGCAAGCGCGGTATCGCCGAACAATCCGCCCAGACCAAAGGAATGGGCCCACCCGGTGCCCGGCGCATGGGTGGAGGCGAAAACCGCCGCGATGGCAATCGCGATGGGGGAAAAGATGATGCGGCTGAAAAAACGCCCGTCGCCGATATGCGCAAAGAACCTTGCGCCCCATACCAGCGCCACGATGGCGATGCCCCAGCCTGCCCAACCGATGGTCACGAATAGCGGGCTGGCGACCGAGGCCCCGAATTTGCCCAGCAGGTTCCGGACCGGTTCGTTGGTGGCGCTCAGCCAGCTTGGGTCTTCGGGGACGTAGGATCCCAGCAACAGGGCCACGGTCAGACCGACCGCCAGCATCATCAGGCCCAGCAATTCCTTGCCGCGTTTGCGAATCGCTTCGGACATGTGGCTTTCCAGAAGTGGATCGCGTTGCCTGACCTGATATGCCATGATTACTGCCCTTCACCGCAGATGCAGTCGCGAATGGCGCAAAGCCCGCGCTGCATTTCTTGTTTTTCGGCCACCAGTGCGACCCGTATGTATCCGGCACCCGGATTGAGGCCGTCGACCTCGCGCGACAGATACGCGCCGGGCAAGACCTTCACGCCCGCACGTTCCCAGAGACGTATCGCCGCTGTCTCGCCATCGTCGACCGGAAGCCACAGGAAAAACCCGGCATTCGGCGGTGAATACCCGGACAGGCCAGCAAATGTGGCATCCGCGATTGAGTATTTTTCCTGATAGAGCGCACGGCTGGCGCTGACATGTGGCTCGTCTGCCCAGGCGGCCTCGGCAACATGTTGCAAGGGCAGGGGAAGCGGCGCACCGGCATAGGCGCGAAGGCGTTTCAGTTCGGTGATTGCCTGCGGACCCCCGGCCACGAATCCCGACCGCAATCCGGGCAGGTTCGAGCGTTTGGAGAGCGAATGAAATGCCAGAACCCGTTCGGGGTCGGCCGCAATCGTGCCCGCGACTTCAAGCGCGCCTTCGGGCGGGGTTTCGCGGTAAATCTCGCTGTAGCACTCGTCGGCGAAAATTCGGAAATCGTGCTTCTCGGCGAGACCGATCAGGGTTTTCCAATAGTCAGAACCGGCGGTCGCGCCCTGTGGATTGGATGGCGAGCAGAGATAGAATATCGCCGTCTGGTCCAGAGTTTCGCGCGGGATTGCATCAAGATCCGGCAGAAAGCCGGTGGCTTCGGTCGCGGGCAGGAATACCGGATTCGCCTGCACCGCCATGGCCGCAACGGCATAGACCTGATAAAACGGGTTCGGCATCAGAACGTTGGGGACGCGCCCGTTCTTGCGCTCGGGACACAGGGCGATGGCGGCATTGAACAGGCCTTCGCGCGTGCCGTTCAGGGCCATGATCTCGGTCAGGGGGTCCTTTTTCACGGCGTATCGGCGGAATATCCAGTCGGAAATGGCCTGCAACAACCCGACCGCGCCGTCATTCGGCGGGTATCTGGCGAAATCCTGAACCCGCCGCGCCAGAATGTCGCCGACGAATTCCGGCGGTGTGTGGCGCGGCTCGCCGATCGACATCGCGATTTCGGCGCCACCCGGCGAATGGTCGGCCAAAAGCGACCGCAAACGCGGAAAAGCGTATTCAGGCAGGTTTGAAAACCGCTCCGGGACTTGCATCAATGCCTCAATCGACGGAGTCTAAGTGCCCCGTTTCACACGACAATACCCAGAAACCCGCCTCTGGTCCAGCACCTGTTTTGCGGGCCTATAACGGCAATTGGGTTGTGTCTTTTATGTCTTCCATCACGAAAGAGGCCGAAACATTGGCCACGGGCACCTGTGCAATCAGCCGTTGATAGAACCGATCATAGGCCTTGACGTCGCGCACCCGGACCCTGAGCACGTAATCCAGATCGCCGCTCATCCGATGCGCGCCCATGATTTCCGGCATCCCCACCACAGCCGCCCGAAACCGGCGCAACCAATCGGGATCATGTGCGTTGGTGCGGATCAGGACCAACACCATCTGGCCAAGGTCCAGCTTGTCCGCATCCAGCAGTGCAACCCGGTCGCGGATGGTCCCGGTCTGTTCCATGCGCTTGATCCGCCGCCAGCAGGCGTTGCGGGAAAGCGCCGCCTTTTCGGCGATATCGTCGATGCTTTGCGAGGTGTCTTTTTGCAGTTGTCGGAGGATTGCGAGGTCAATTTTGTCGAATTCTTCGGGCATGGCTGGGACAATATCCCAATATTGGCCAATTTCAAGTCCTTCTTTGGGAAGGCTTCATCTGCGCGTGACCCTATATTGGTCTTAACAGATCAAAGGAGATTCGCCATGTTCGCCCGCCTGTTCCTGACCCATCCGCGTTCGGTTGACGAAACCTATTTCGAGCACTTGTTGTTTGCGTCGAAATTTGCGGCAACCCTGATGCTGGCGGCGATGGCCGCACTGGTCCACGCGCTGGTTCCGGCGTTGTTTGACAAGACCGCCAGCCGGATCGTCGCACAGTTGTATGACCGCACGCATAACCGCGGCGCGTCAACCGACCCCCAGCGCCGCTTCGACGGCACCGCCCAGTCGCAGCAGACGGCCCTCTGAGAACGGCGCGGCCAGCAGCATCAGGCCACAGGACGGCACGCCGGTCGGCAGGCTGAGGGCGCACAATCCCATCAGATTGCCGATCCGCGTATTTCTGAGCGCAAGCAGGTTTTCCGAGACATAGTAATCCTGATCCACGGCCAGACGTTCGATATTGGGCGGCAGGACCGGCGATGTCGGCACGATCACCGCGTCATATCCCGCGGTCTTTTCGAGATATCCGCGCCGCAATTCCTTTAACCGCTGGTCGGCCTGAACGTATTGCGTACCGGCAAAGCTGGCACCGGCGCGAAAACGCTCCAGAATCTGGCGAAACATCAGATCGGGATTCGCTTCGATCACGTCTTTCCACTGGGCGTAAGCCTCGACCGTGAAAAGGCAGGGGGCCAAATCCATCGCTTCGGCAACTTCCGGGACCGAATCGCGGACCACCTTGGCCCCGGCCCGCGTGATACCGGCGACCGCGCGTTCGAACGCGTCGCGTGGTTGCGGGCGCAGATCGTCCATGCCGACGGATTCCAGCACCAGAAACCGGCGGCCACGCAGATCGGCACCACTGGTTTGCGCCGCGTTCCTGCCCGCCAGGATCGCCAAAAATTGCGCCGCATCCTCGACCGTCCGGCACAATGGTCCGATGGAGTCAAACGATCGGCACAGCGGCACCACCCCTTGGGTAGGCAACTGCCCCACCGTTGTTTTCAGCCCGACCAGATCGTTCCAGGCCGATGGGATGCGCACCGAGCCTCCGGTGTCCGAGCCGATCCCGCACGCCGCAAGCCCGAATGCAACCGACGCCGCCGCGCCCGAGGACGAGCCGCCGGGAACCGCCTCTTCATCATTCACGCAAGGAGGTGTTGCGGTGACCGGGTTGAAACCCAGCCCCGAAAACGCCAGTTCGGACATATGCGTCTTGCCAAGGCAAACCAACCCCGCGCCGGTCGCCCGGGCCAGCACGGTTGCATCGCGCGCCGGAATCCGGCCTTTCAGGTAGGCACTGCCGGCCTCGGTTTCCGTTCCGGCACTGTCGAACAGATCCTTCCAGGAAATCGGCACCCCATCCAGCAACCCGTGGCGATTGCCTGACCTGGCCCGGTCAGATGCGGCGGAAGCCTCGGCCAGCGCGCGTTCGCGGGTGACCCGGGCATAGATCCGGTCGTGCAACGGATGCGCCGCAATCGCAGCCAGATAGGTTTCGACGAGGTCCAGCGGATCAATCACTCCTGCGCCGATATCGCGGCCCAAATCCGACGCGCTTGCCCAAAGCCATTCCTGCGACATGATCCACCTCTGCTGCGTTTGCGCCACGCTAGCGACGCTTTCACCAATGGACAATCCCGTGCGAGGGGCCATATTTGAAGGAATGAAACAAACCACCGATATCCTGATTGTAGGCGGCGGCCTGAACGGCACCGCGCTGGCGCTGGCGCTGGCAGCGGGCGGGTTCAACATTGCGCTGGCGGAAACCCTGCCCGCGAAACGGCAGAGTTCGCACGATTTTGACGGGCGCGCCTATGCGCTGGCGCTCGCGAGCCAGAAAATGCTGGTGGCGCTTGGCATCTGGCCGGAAATATCCGAACACGCGCAGCCGATTCTGGATATCTATGCCAGCGACGGGCGGCCCGGCGAAGGCGCCGCGCCGTGGTTTCTGCATTTCGACCACCGTGAAATCGAAGAAGGCCCAATGGGCTTCATGGTCGAAGACCGCTACCTGCGGCGGGCCTTGTTGGACCGGGTAAGCGCAGTGGGCAACATCAGGCGGATCAACAAATCCGCCGTGGCACAAATGGTGGCCACGGATGGCGTTGACGTCGCGTTCGCCGATGGCGCGACCTTCGCGGCGGGGCTGCTGGTTGGATGCGACGGCCGCAAGAGCAAGACAGCGCAACGCGCCGGGATCAACCGCACGGAATGGGGGTATGGCCAGACCGCCCTGGTGGCGGCGATCGCGCATGAGAAACCCCATGACGGCGTCGCGCACCAGTTCTTCACGCCCTCGGGCCCGCTGGGTATTTTGCCGCTTCCCGGGCGACGCTGTTCGATCGTCTGGGCGGAAACCGACGCGCGGGCGGCAAAGATCAACGCCCTTGCCGACCGCGAGTATCTGGCGGAACTGCGGCCCGCATTCGGTGATTTTCTTGGCAAGATCGAATTGGCCGGTGACCGCTTTGCCTATCCGCTGGGGCTTTCGGTGGCGAACCGGTTCGTGGCCGACAGGGTGGCGCTGGTCGGGGACGCCGCACACGGCATCCACCCGTTGGCAGGGCAGGGCCTGAACCTTGGCCTGCGCGACGTGGCGGCGCTAGCCGAAGTGTTGATCGAGGCAAAACGGCGGGGCGAGGACGTGACATCGCCGCTGGTTCTGGCGCGATACGAGCAATGGCGGCGATTTGACACGACCGCCATGGCCATGGCGACGGACGGGATCAATCGGCTGTTTTCAAACGACAACCCGGTCCTTCGCGCCGGACGCGATATTGGGCTTGGCGTGGTCAACGCATTGCCGGTTTTGCGTCGTGGCCTGATGAGACAGGCGGCAGGGCTTGGCGGGGAACTGCCAAAATTGATGCGCGGGACGCAGATTTAACCGGTCCCCCGGAATGTGATTTGTGGTTCACGGGCCGGCGGGCCGTTCAATTTTTCAATCGGAAATCAACCGGCGCGGCGATTTCTTTACCGACGAGATATCCGATATTATTTAATTATAACAATTAGTTATGGCGATATCCGCGAGTCTAGCGGGCTAGACGACCAGACGCCTAACCGGCCAGACGACCAGCCGGCCAGACGACCAGCCGGCCAAACGACCAGACGCCTAACCGGCCAAACGACCAAACGACCAGACGGCTGGCCGCGTGAACCGGTTCAATCACGGGCGCAGATCATGCCGGCCCAATACCATCCTGCAGGAATTCGGCGAATTTGGCCCGCGCCTTGTGCCGCGCGGTTAGTCCAGCGTTCGGGCCTCGTCCACCAGCATCACCGGAATCCCGTTTCGGATCGGAAAGGCGAGGCCGGCATTTTTCGACACCAGCTCCTGATTGGCGGTATCGTAGACCAACAATCCATGGGTCACCGGGCAGACCAGCGATTCCAGTGTCTTGCGGTCGGTGGCATTTTGGGACGTGCTCATTGCACCTTGCTTTCTTCGCCGCCGCTGGCCAGTGCGAATTCCATCAGCGTCACCAGCGTTTCGCGCCGGTCCGCAAGGCTGGGTGCTTCCAGCAGGGCCTGTTTGTCCTCGACATCAAAGGGGCAAAGCATCGATAACGAGTTGATCAGCAACTCGTCTTCGGCCTTTTCCAGGCTGTCCCAGTCGGAATCCAAACCGGTCGCCGCGAAAAACCGGTGTAGCCGCGACAGAAATTGTGCCCGGTCGAATTTCGGATCCCTTTCTGCCTTTCCCAGATCGCGCGCGAAATCATCCCAATCGATCGCGGCATGGGAATAGGGCGCAAATCCGGTCTGTACCTCTTTGATGCGGAACCGAGACACCCCGGCAAGTGTGATCATGTACCGGCCATCGGCGGTTTCCGAGAACGCGACCAGCCGACCGGCGCAGCCGATGGCGTGCAGGGGCTGTTCCTCGGATTCGTCTGGCGTATCAATCGGTTGCACCATTCCGATCAGACGATGCGACGTTTTCAGCGTGTCTTCGAGCATTGCAAGGTAACGCGGTTCGAATATGTTCAGCGGCAAACGCGCCCGCGGCAACAGCAACGCGCCCGGCAGCGGAAAAACCGGGATTTTCGCGGGCAGATCGGCGGGGTTGAACATACAAGGCAACCTAACCGGAAAAAGGGTTCAGGCAAATATCATCGACGAAAGACGGCGACGACCGGCCAGAACCGCCGGATCCTCGGGTTTGGAGGCATCGAAGATCGTAAATAACTGATCCTTCGCAGCCGCGTCATTCCATTCGCGATCCCGGCGAAACAATTCCAGCAATTCGTCGATCGCCCCGGCGGTATCCCCGGTTGCCGCCATTGCGGTGGCCAGATCAAACCGCGCCTGATGGTTGTCGGGTTCCCGGTCGACGGTGGCGCGAAGCTCGGCCGCGGGGGCGCTGGTGGCGGCGGCCTCGGCCAGTTCGATCTGGGCGCGGATCGCCACGATTTCAGGTGCGTCGGTCATATCGGCGGGAACGGAGCCAAGCAGGGATTTGGCCTTTTCGGATTCATCAAGCGCCAGATGCGCGCGTACCAGCCCGGCATAGGCGGGCGCATTGGCCGGATCCTCGCCCAATATCGCGGCAAAGGTCTGCGCCGCGTCGACCGCAGCCCCTTCGGCCAACATTTCGTCGGCGGCCTGCAATGCCTCTGTCAGGCCGTCGTTGCCGGCGAGTGCCGCGATTTTTGCAACGAATTCCTTGACTTGCGCTGGCGATTGGTTGCCCATGAATCCATCGACGGGCTGGCCGTCGGAAAAAGCGTATACGGCGGGGATCGACTGGATGCGCATCTGCGCCGCGATCTGCTGATTCTCGTCGATGTTGATCTTGACCATGCGAACCTTGCCGCCCGCCGCCTGAACCTCGGCCTCAAGGGCGGGGCCCAGCGTCTTGCACGGGCCGCACCACGGCGCCCAGAAATCGACGATCACCGGAATTTCGCGGCTGCCCTCGATCACGTCGGCCATGAATGTTGCTTCGGACCCGTCCGAAACCAGATCACCCGCGGGCTGGTCCGCCCCGTTTCCGCCCAATTCCAACATTTTCATGCCCTCCTGTGCAGGCGTGGAATCCTGCGTTTTCCGTCTTCTGCCAAGTCCTGCGTTCCAGCGCAAGTCAGAGGTCGAACGTCGCAAAAACCGGCGCGTGGTCCGAGGGTTTTTCCCAACCGCGCGCGGATCGCAGAATGTGGCTCGAATGGGCCGCCCCGGCGATGTCTGCGGTTGCCCAGACATGATCAAGCCGCCGGCCCTTGTCCGCATCCTCCCAATTCGCAGAGCGATATGACCACCAGCTATAAAGCGGGCCGTCGGGAATATCGGCGCGGGTAATGTCGATCCAGTCCCCCGATTGCTGAACGTCCGCAAGATGCGCGACCTCGATCGGGGTGTGACTGACCACTTTCAAAAGCTGTTTGTGCGACCACACGTCATCCTCGCGCGGTGCGATGTTCAGGTCGCCGACAAGAATGGACTTGCGCGGGGTTTCGCGGCCAAACCTGTCGCGCATTTCCGTCAGATAATCGAGCTTCTGGCCGAATTTCTCGTTCCGCGCCCGATCCGGAATATCGCCGCCCGCCGGGACATAGAAATTGTGCAGGATCACGCCGTTTTCCAGTTCCACCGCAACATGGCGCGCATGCCCGAGCTTGGCAAAATCAAATCGCGCGACCTCGCGGATCGGCCGTTTTGCAAGCACCGCGACGCCGTTATACCCCTTTTGCCCATTCGCAATCATGTGCCGGTATCCAAGTGCTGCGAATCCCGCCGTGGGGATTTTTTCGGCCGGGGATTTGCATTCTTGCAGGCACAGAACGTCGGGGGCCTGTTCCTTTAGCAATTTCAATACGATAGGCTCGCGTAACCGGACCGAATTGATGTTCCATGTGGCCAGGGTAAAGGGCATGATTTCCTCGGTCGGGGTAGCGTTGGCAGTCTGATAATCCGCCGTCGCCCGGCGCGCAACCAAAGCTTCATGGTTCCCGAAATACTCGAAATTCCGGCATTGAGTATTTTTGGAACAATGAAAGCGAAGATAGCGCTTCAGGCAACCAGCCGATACCCGCCGCTTTCGGTCACCAGAAGACGCGCGTTTGACGGGTCGGGCTCGATCTTCTGGCGCAAACGATAGATGTGGGTTTCCAGCGTGTGTGTGGTGACCCCGGCATTATAGCCCCACACTTCGTGCAGCAAAACGTCGCGCGCCACCACACCGTCGGTGGCCCGGTAGAGGTATTTCAGGATGTTGGTTTCCTTTTCCGTCAACCTGATTTTCTTGTCCTCCTCGGTCACCAGCATTTTTGTGGCGGGCTTGAACGTATAGGGGCCAAGTTGGAAAACCGCGTCTTCGGATTGTTCGTGCTGGCGAAGCTGGGCGCGGATGCGGGCCAGCAAGACCGGGAATTTGAAGGGCTTGGAGACATAATCATTCGCGCCCGCGTCAAGGCCAAGAATGGTATCGGCGTCGGTATCGTGCCCGGTCAGCATCAGGATCGGGCATTTCACCCCCTGTTTCCGCATCAGGCGGCATAATTCGCGGCCATCCATATCGGGCAGCCCGACATCCAGAATCACGAGGTCATAGATGGCCTCTTTGGCCTTTTCGAGCCCACGCGCCCCGTCCTCTGCCTCGAACACGTCGAAATCTTCGGTCAGCAGCAATTGATCGGCCAACGCTTCGCGCAGGTCTTCGTCGTCGTCGACCATCAGGATTTTCTTGATATTGGCCATAGGGCATTCCTTTTCGTGGCTTTCGCCTTAAGAATTGTGGTGTGTTCGCGGTTTCGACAAGATTATGTCGCGTGGTCTCACAGGCTCGTGTCAAAATCGCGGGAAATGTTTCATATTCGCCGGGTGCGGGATATAGGAAAGTCCGGAATTGTTACAAAGGTCGACCCGATGCCGCTGTCGTTGAACATGCCTGAAAAGATCGCGCGGGCGCGGGCGGATTTGCGCATGGGGGTCGCGGTCGTTTTGAAAAAGGATGGGGTCGCGGCGTTGGTTCTGGCGGCGGAAACCCTGACCAGCGCCCGGCTGGCAGATGTTCGGGCCATGGGGCGGGCGGCGACATTGGCGATTACGGCGCGGCGGGCGGAAACGCTGCGGGCGGTCGCCTATGACGGCGATATTGCCCGACTGCGATTGCCAGATGATGTCGATGTGGCGTGGATCTGTGCGATTGCCGATCCATCGGATGATCTGAACCACCCGATGAAAGGCCCATGCCAAACACTGCGGGACGGTGCGGCGGACATTCACCGCGCGGCCATCCATCTGTGCAAGCAGGCACGGTTATTGCCTGCCGCTTTGGTGGTTTCGACGGAAACCGCCGACGATCTGGCGGCGCGGCATGGGCTGAACCTGCTGGATCTGGATGAAACCGGTGCGTTGCTGATGCAATCCAGCCCGCTCAGGAAAATCGCGGCGGCGCGGGTGCCGCTTGAAGTCGCCGAGGCGGGCCGCTTGCATGTCTTCCGGCCCAAAGATGGCGGCGAGGAACATTACGCGGTTGAAATCGGTCGGCCCGATCGGACAAAACCGGTGCTGACGCGGCTGCATTCGGCGTGTTTCACCGGCGATTTGCTGGGGTCGCTCAAATGCGATTGCGGGCCGCAATTGCGCGCGGCGCTGGCGCAGATCGGCGAAAGGGGCGAAGGTGTCCTGCTTTACCTCAACCAAGAGGGGCGCGGCATCGGGCTGGCGAACAAGATGCGTGCCTATTCGTTACAGGATCAGGGGTTTGACACGGTCGAGGCCAACCACCGGCTGGGATTCGAGGATGACGAGCGCGATTTCAGGCTGGGCGCCGAGATTCTGACCCATCTCGGATTTTGCTGCGTTCAGCTTTTGACCAACAATCCGGCCAAGATCGCCAGAATGCAGGAGGCGGGGCTGGAGGTTGACCGGCGGGTTCCCCTGGCGGTCGGGAAAACCGCCCATAACCGGGCGTATCTGGAAACCAAGGCCAGGAAAAGCGGGCATCTGCTGTGATGCCAAGGGCGATCGATCTCGTGGTGACGCGCTGCGGGTCGCGGTACCGGGGCCGATATTTCCCGTGTTCGGTTGGCCGCGGCGGGATTGGCCGGAAATCAGGCGAAGGCGACGCGATCACGCCAATGGGGCGGTGGCGGATCGTGGGCGCGGGGTACCGGGCGGACCGGATGCCGCGCCCCGATGTTCCGTTTCGCGCGAATCCGATCGGACCGGCGGATATCTGGTCGGATGACGCCCTGGACCCGGCCTATAATCAGGGTTTTGCCGCCCGAAACCACCCCTACAGCCACGAAGCGCTGCGCCGCGGTGACCGGCTTTATGATCTGGTTGCCATGCTCGATTTCAACTGGCCGGATCCGGTCGCAGGTGCGGGTTCGGCGATTTTTCTGCATGCCTGGCGCAAGCCGCGCTATCCGACGGCGGGATGTGTTGCCTTTGCGCCCGAGGTGTTGCGTTTCATCCTGGAAAGCTGGGTGCCGGACGCGCGGGTGATCATTCGGAACTGATCGGGACGCGTTCGCCGAAAATCGCCGACCCGACCCGGATATGGGTTGCGCCCAGGGCAATGGCGGTTTCGAAATCCGCGCTCATGCCCATCGACAATCCGCCAAGGCCGTTGCGTTCCGCGATTTTTGCCAACAGCGCGAAATGCAGCGCGGGTTCTTCGCTGACAGGTGGGATGACCATCAGTCCGGACAGTGGCAGATCCATCTGACGGCATTCGGCAATGAAGGCGTCGGCGTCATGCGGCAATATTCCGGCCTTTTGCGGTTCCTCGCCGGTGTTGACCTGAACGAGCAGGTCCGGGCAGGTGCCGCGCGTTTGCGTCTCGGCCGCGATTTTGCGGGCCAGCTTGGGGCGGTCCAGCGAATGAATCGCCGAAAACAGCGCAAGCGCGGGTTTGACCTTGTTGGTCTGCAAGGGGCCGATCAGGTGGATTTCGGTTTCTGGATATTGCGTTCGAAGATCGGGCCATTTGTCCGAGGCCTCCTGCACCCGGTTTTCACCGAAGAGGCGATGGCCGGCATCAAGTACCGATTTGACCCGCTCAATCGGCTGAACCTTCGATACCGCGATCAGGTGAATGGATTGCAAGCTGCGCCCGGCCGAATCCGCGGCCCTGGCGATGCGTTCCTGGATGTCCGAATATGGCATGGGCGGGTTATGGAACAGGCCGGATCAAAGCGACAGCCCTAATGCGAAAAGAGCGGGCCGAAGCCCGCTCTTTCCAGTCAACAGATCGGTTAAGATCAGAAGTTGAACTGTGCGCCTGCCGAAGCAAAGCTCGAGCCGCCAAGGCTCCACAGAGCTACCGAAGCCGTAACACCGCCGCCGAGGCCAACGCTGTATTCTGCGCCGTAAGTCGACGAGCCGGCCAAGTTGGTGCCGCCGTAGGCGTAGATCGCGCCAGCGCCCAGACCGTAGGTTACGTGAGCAACCCAGCCGGTGCCACCAGCGTTGGATGCGCCGCGCACGCCAACATTAGCCGAACCAGCATCAAAGCTGACGTTCAACCATGTGGTCGGCGAAGTCGCCGTAGCCGCGTAGCCGATACCAACATTCGCGCCACCAAGGGCGAAGTTTGCTGCGACTTCAGTGGTGTTGCCGTTGCCGCCGGAAACCGAAACGTTTGCGCCGCCAAGAGCGAAGTCAACACGTACGACGCCAGGACCAGCACCGCCGGTGGACGACGAAGTGTGGTTGGCAAAGCTGGGATCAGCCATGTCTACGCAGGAACCGGTGAAGCCGACGCCGCAGCCCCAGATACCAGCCGCAGCAGCAACTGCGCCGCCAGCATTACCCAAAGTCAGGGTCATGGTGCCGTTGGAAACCCATACGCGGTGGTTGGTAACTGCGCCAGGTGCCGTGCCGCCGCTGGTGCCGAAGCTCGTGGACTGAATCCGTGTCCATGCGCCAAACGACAGGCCGCCATCGGTTTCGGTCGAACCGACGAGGTTCAAGCGGTAACGCGAGTAGGTGGTGGTTACGCCAAACAAGCCGGTGTAAACTACGCCGATACGGCCATAGCCGCTCAGCGAAACGTCAGCAGCAGCCGCGCCAGCAAGGAGCGAAAGAGCCGAAGTTGTGAGAAGAACTTTTTTCATTGTTTTCCCTCGTTAAAGTTAAAGGTGCACCTCAATTCAGGGAATCCAAATTGAGTGGATTGATAAATCACAAATTGGCGGGGTCCGGTCAAGCAAGCGCCTTTGGTTTGGTCCAATGTTGCAATCAATGATGCAGACTTGCCACAGTGTGGCTTGTGGATAATCCCGGGGCCACCGGTAATAACCCTTGTCCGAAATACGGCAAGCCGGTACTAACAGCGTTGGTTACTTGAAATTATCTCCGGAGGCGCGCTCGTGTTTGCGACAGGCCGTACGATCCCAACCCTGATTCTGGTTCTTTCGCTCAGCGCATGCGGCGGCGGTCCGTTGTTCAAGGGCGACAAGGATAAGATCGCGCAAAGCGATCAGCGCGATGCGGTCGAAATCGCGAACAATGATGGGACCAAGATTTGGGAATTGTTCGATAACAAGGACGACCCCAACACCACGATCAGCGTCAACAAGTATATCTGGAACGCGTCGCTGGACGTGTTGTCGTTCCTGCCGGTCGAGGCCGCGGACCCGTTTTCTGGTGTGATTGTAACGGGTTGGGGGCGTCCAAAGGGGTCGAACCGGTCCTACCGGGCCACGATATACGTGCAGGATCCGGCGCTTGACGCGCGCTCGCTCAGGGTGGCGCTGGTCACAAAATCCGGCCCCGCCAGCCGCGATACCGTCCGCTCGATCGAAGACGCGATTCTAACGCGGGCGCGGCAGATGCGCATTCGCGACAGCAAACTATAGACCCCGGAACACAATCCGAATTAAGTGGTTTTCGAGGCCCGGATATCCGGGCCCGTTGCGCCAGTATTGACGGTGGTAAAGTGATGTCACGCTACAACGCCCGTGTGGTTGAACCGAAATGGCAGACAGCCTGGGATGCGGCCGGAATATTCCGGGCCGAACGGGATGAAACCCGCCCCAAATACTATGTCCTTGAAATGTTTCCCTATCCGTCGGGCCGGATTCACATGGGGCATGTACGCAACTATACGATGGGCGATGTCATCGCGCGTTACAAAAATGCAACAGGTTTCAATGTGCTGCACCCGATGGGCTGGGATGCGTTCGGCCTGCCTGCGGAAAACGCGGCCATCGACAAGGGCGTGGCCCCCGGCGAGTGGACCTATCAGAACATTGCGGACATGAAGGCGCAGCTAAAGCCGATGGGCCTTTCCATCGACTGGAGCCGCGAACTGGCAACGTGCGACGCCGAATATATCGGCCATCAGCAGGCCATGTTCCTCGATTTCATGGCGCAGGGGCTGGTTTACCGCAAGAACGCGGTGGTGAACTGGGACCCGGTCGATCTGACCGTGCTGGCCAACGAGCAGGTGATCGACGGCAAGGGTTGGCGATCCGGCGCCCCGGTCGAACGCAAGGAACTGACCCAGTGGTTCTTCAGGATCAGCGACTTTTCCCCGGAACTGCTGGACGCGCTGGACGGGCTGACCGGCTGGCCGGACAAGGTGCGCCTGATGCAGGCGAACTGGATCGGCAAATCACGCGGGTTGCAGTTTCAGTTTGACCTGACCACGCCCACGCCGGGCACCAGCGGCATCGACGTCTATACAACGCGTCCCGATACGCTGTTGGGCGCAAGTTTCGTCGGCATCTCGCCCGATCACCCGCTGGCGCTGGCGCTGGAGGCCGAAAACGACGCGGTGGCCGCGTTCAACGCGGATTGCCGCCGCATGGGCACGTCCGAGGCCGATCTGGAAACCGCCGAGAAAAAGGGATTCGACACCGGGCTCAGGGTCAGGCATCCGCTGAATGCCGACTGGGAATTGCCGGTCTGGATCGCCAATTTCATTCTGATGGATTACGGCACCGGCGCGATTTTCGCCTGCCCGGCACACGATCAGCGTGATCTGGATTTCTGCCGGAAATACGATTTGCCGGTGATCGACACCTTCTTTGCCATCGAAAACCCGACCCCGGTCGGCAACGAGGCTTTCGTTCCGCCGAAATCCGAATCGGTGCAGTGGGTCGACCACTTCACGGGGTTGGATATTGCCACCGGCCAACAGGCCATCGACGCCACCATCGCTTTTGCTGAGGAAAACAAGTGGGGCAAAGGTGTCACCAAATTCCGTCTGCGCGACTGGGGTGCCAGCCGCCAGCGGTTCTGGGGCTGCCCGATTCCGGTGGTGCATTGCGCCGATTGCGGCGTCGTGCCCGAGAAAAAAGAGAACCTGCCCATCGAATTGCCGACGGACGCCACGTTTGACAAGCCCGGCAATCCGCTGAACTGGCATCCGACATGGCGCGATGCCGCTTGCCCGGCCTGCGGAAAACCGGCGCAGCGCGAAACCGACACCATGGATACGTTCGTGGATTCGTCGTGGTATTTCGCCCGCTTCACGTCGCCCCGCGCCGAAACGCCCACGGTGGCGGCGGATGCAGAATACTGGATGAACGTCGATCAGTACATTGGCGGCATCGAGCACGCGATCCTGCATCTGCTGTATTCCCGGTTCTTTGCCCGCGCCATGCACCTGACGGGGCATCTGCCCCTTTCGGCGACCGAGCCGTTCAACGCCCTGTTCACGCAGGGGATGGTGACGCACGAGACCTATTCGACCATTGGCAAGGGCGGGCGCCCGGTCTGGCGGGCGCCAGACGAAATCGAACTGGCGGACGGGGCAGCCACGTTGCGCGGCACTGGTGAAAAGGTCGATATCGGCCCGATCATCAAGATGTCGAAATCCAAGAAGAACGTCGTCGATCCCGCCGACATCATCGATCAGTACGGTGCCGATACCGCGCGCTGGTTCGTCATGTCCGACAGCCCGCCGGACCGCGACGTGGAATGGACGGCAGCCGGGGCCGAGGCGGCTTGGCGGCATCTTCAGCGCGTTTGGCGGCTGACGGATGAAATCGCCGGCGATTCTTCTTGTGATGACAAGGACGCCGACCTTGAAAAGGCAACCGCCCGCGCAATTGACGAGGTCACGCGCGGCATCACCGAATTCGCGTTCAACAAATCCGTGGCAAAATTGCATGAATTCACCAATGTCATGGCCAAATCGCCGGCCGGTGCCGGTGCAAAGGCCCGCGCCATGCGCGTCATGGCCCAACTCATGCAGCCGATCACCCCGCATCTGGCCGAGGAAGTCTGGCAAAAACTCGGTGGCCGGGGTCTGGTCTCGCAGGCGGCGTGGCCGGTTGCCGACCCTGCTCTGCTGGTCGATGACACGGTGACCCTGCCCATTCAGGTCAACGGCAAGCGTCGCGCGGAAATCACGGTTCCAAGGGACATGGCAAAAGAAGAGGTTGAAAAACTGGTGCTGGCCGAGGATGCTGTCATCAGGTTTCTGGATGGCAACGCGCCGAAGAAGCTGATCATTGTACCGGGCCGGATCGTGAATGTTGTTGTATGATCGCCGAAAACTGCTGCTGACCACCGCGCTGGCGCCGCTGGCCGGGTGCGGATTTACGCCGTTGTTTGATTCGGGCGGTGCGGCTGCCGGAATTTTTGGCATGTTGCGTTTCAACCTGATCGAAAGCCGCGAAGGCTTTCTTTTGCTGGACCGGCTGGAATCGCGATTCGGCGCGGCTGGCAATGACGCGGTTTACGACGTGAAAATCGAACTGATCATCGAAGAAAAGAAACTGACCCTCACCGCGGCAACCTCGCTGGAGCGGGTGACCGTCAATGGTGCCGCGATTCTGACCGTCGTCGATACGCGCGCCGACGCCGAGGTTTTTGCCGACAAGTTGCGCGAAACCACGGGTTATACCAGTTCGTCGGAAACGGCGGTGACGGTATCGTCGCGCCGGGATGCGCGCGATCGGCTGGTCAACGCGCTGGCGGATCAGATCGTCAATCGTCTGGCGGCAACCGCACCTGACTGGGCGAAATGAAACTTTCCGGCGACGCGGCGGTCCGGTTTCTTGAAAATCCCGATAAAAGCCGCGCCGGAATCCTGATCTATGGCCGCGATGCGATGCGGGTCGCCCTGCGCCGACAGCAGGTTATTCGCGCGCTGATCGGGGCCGAGGGCGAAAACGAAATGCGCCTGACCCGCCTGTCGGCTTCCGATTTTCGCAAAGATTCCGCGTCCCTGATGGATGCCATGAAGGCGCAGGGTTTTTTTCCCGGCAACCGCGTCGTCTTCGTTCAGGAGGCCGGCGATTCGGCGGCAAAGACCATCGGGTCGGCGCTGGGCGACCACCGACAGGGCGATGCGATGCTGGTGGTGACGGCGGGTGCTCTGGCCGCCCGCTCGAGCCTGCGCAAACAGTTTGAGACCCATGGCAATTCGGTCGCCATCGCGATTTATGACGATCCACCCTCCAGGGTCGAGATCGATGCCATCCTCGGCAAGGCCGGGATCGACTCGGTTGAACCGGACGCGATGGACGACCTCGTCGGGATGGCGCGCGATCTGGATCCCGGCGATTTTGCGCAAATGGCGGAAAAGCTGGGGCTCTACAAATTGAATGATTCATCCGCCGTGAACGCCGGGGACGTTGCCGCCTGTGCGCCCGCGACCATCGAAGCCGCGCTTGACGAGGCCCTGCATAACGTGGCCGAAGCGCGCGTCGCCGAGATCGGGCCGATGATGCAGCGCCTGAAGGGTCAGGGGATCAATCCGACGTCCATCTGCATCGGCGCATCCCGGCATTTCCGGGCGCTTCATGCGGCGGCAAGTCACGCGAAGGGCGCGGGGGCCGGCCTTGCGGCAACGCGCCCTCCGGTGTTCGGGCCGCGCCGGGACCGGATGGTTCGGCAATCGAACGCGCTGGGTCTGCGCAAGATCGAGACGGCGCTGGGTATCCTGACCGATACCGACCTGGCGTTGCGCAGCGCCCGACCAGCGCCGGGCCACGCGGTCATGGAACGGGCCTTCATCCGAATAGCGATGTTGGCGGGAAAACGGAGTTGAAGATATGTACCGCCTGATCGGTGGAAAACGAAGCCGCGCCTTTCGGGTGCTGTGGGCGCTGGAAGAAATGGCGCTGGAATATGAACATGTCCCGGCCGCGCCGCGATCCGGCGAGGTTCGTGCGTTCAATCCGTCGGGGAAAATTCCGGTGCTGACCGATGGGAAAACGACGCTGACCGACAGCGTCGCGATCATTCAGTATCTGGCCGACAAACACGAAAGACTGACCTTTCCCGCCGGCTCTCCCCGGCGCGGCCAGCAGGACGGTTTCACGCAATTTGCCTGCGACGAACTGGACGCTGTTCTTTGGACCGCCGCACGCAACAGCTTTGTCCTGCCCGAGGAAAAACGCGTGCCCGAAATCAAGGCGACGCTGCGCTGGGAGTTTGCCCGATCCATCAAGATTCTGGCGGCTCGGCTGGGCGACCGGAAATACCTGATGGGCGATACGTTCACGGTGGCCGACATCATTACCACCCATTGCGGCACCTGGGCGCGAAACGCGAAGTTTGAATTCGACGCGCCGATCGTGACGGCCTATTTTGACCGGGTCCTGCAAAGACCGGCCTATCAACGGGCATTGAAACGCTGAATTTGCGCCCGATGCTGTGACAAACGGGCCAATCTTCCGAATTACCGCCTCCGAATTGCCGCCGCCTCGATACCAGGGCAGATCACTCGGCGAAAAAGGAATATTCGGCCAGCCGTCTGGCCGTCCAACCATCCAGCCGACCGGCCAACTGGCCGTCTGGCCGGCGAACCGTCCGGTCGTCTGGTCGTCTAACCGGCTAGACGAACAGATTCGGCTGCAACACACTGTGTTAAAGGTAAAAAACGGGCTTTTTGTCACGACGAATGTTTGGAAAGGCGTTCGAGTTCCGGTTCCGGTCTTCCGGTCGCGCCGAACCTGCTGCGCCGACGGGGATCTTCCGTTCGCTTGTTAACCTGTCAACTTCTGTATTTCGTCGAACAGGCTTTGCGGAATGGCGATCCCGTTCTGTGCTGTCAATTCGCGGTTGGTGAATCTTCGCGCCGCCGGCAGGCGGGTTCCGTCCTGCGCCAGAATGTTGCGAAACAGTACTTCGCCATGCGCAAGGATCGTGTCGGCGTCGCCAAAGCGCGCGGGGTCGATCGCGAGGATCAGTTCACCGCCTTTGGGTGGTCCGCCCCGGCCGCCGTCGTCGTCCTGTGATTCGGTGCTCAGGAATTCGCCGATCAGCGGTCCGGCCAGAAGCTCGATCATCATCGCAAGCGAGGCGCCCTTGTAGCCACCAAACCCCAACTGCGCGCCCGCAAGCACGACATTCGGGTCGGTCGTGGCGGCGCCGTCCGGGCCGATTCCGGCGGTTTCGGGCACGGCGTGACCATCCCGCGCCGCGATCTGAATTTCACCGCGCGCCATGGCCGACGACGCCTGATCGAACACCAGCGGCGGCGCGTCCCTGCGCGGCCAGGCAAAGCCCATCGGGTTGGTGCCGAACAACGCCCGGATGCCACCTGCGGGCGCGACATAGGGATAGCTGGCGGTCACCGCGATGCCGCACAGCCCTTCGTTGGCCAGTCTTTCGACTTCGGGCCACATGGCGGCGATGTGAAACATGTTGACCAGGCCCAGCGCGGCGATGCCGTTTTCGCGGGCGCATGCCACCAGTGGGTCATGTGCCACCTGCTGGCCCAGCGGCGCAAAGCCCCCATCGCCGTCCACGCGCAGCACCGCGGGTGCGATCTGTTGAACGCGGGGGCGGGCCTTGCCGTTGACCCGGCCCGACCGTGCGCCGGATGCGTACCACGGCAGGCGGAACAACCCGTGCGACGGGCACATGTCGCCCTCGGCTTCGATCATCCGGTCGGCGGCGGCGGCGGCGTTTCGTGCGTCGCATCCGTTTGCCCGCAGGCAATTGACGGCCAGTTCGTGTGCCTGTTCAAGGTCGAGCTTTACGTTGTTCATATCGCACTCCGGTGCTTTGATGGCGGTCGGTACCGTGACGCGTGCAAGGATCACGTTTCGCCGGCGCCTGTCCAATATTCTTGCCTTGCGCCAAATTCGGGTGCAATCGCAAATCCAAAGTGGCCAAACGCAGGAGATTCAGCAATGGGCGTGATGTTCAAGGGGGTCTATCAGGTCGATGACCCGGCCCCCGACTCGGATGCCTCCGGCGAATTCAGGCGCGCGCAAAGCCTGATCCGGAACTGGGTCACCATCGACGGCAGCGCCGGGCCGACCGGGCGCGGCGGCTATGCGGCGGAAACCGGGCGCTATCACCTGTTCGTCGCGTGGAACTGCCCGTGGGCCCATCGCACATTGCTGGTGCGGGCGATCAAGGGGATCGAGGCGGAAATCTCGGTGTCCTTCGCGCGACCACGGCGGACGGATCAGGGGTGGGTGTTTGACGAAAGCGGCCCCTTTTGCGACCCCATGCTGAAGGCGCGCGCGGTTCATCAGGTCTATGCCCTTGCCGATCCCACATATACCGGGCGCATCACCGTACCGGTCCTGTTCGACAAACAGACCTCCCGACCCGTCAGCAACGAATCCGCCGACATCATCCGCATGTTCAACGAGGTTTATACGCAAGGCCCCGATCTCTATCCGGCGCCGCTTTGCGACGCAATCGACGGCTGGAACGATCTGATCTATCCAACGCTGAACAACGGCGTCTACCGCGCCGGGTTTGCCCGCACGCAAGCGGCCTACGACCGCGCGGTGGCCGAGGTTTTTGCCACGCTCGAAAAAATCGAAACCCAATTGAGCAAGACCCGGTACCTGACCGGAGAATCCCTGACCGAGGCCGACCTTCGCCTGTTTCCGACGCTGGCGCGGTTCGATGTCGCCTATCATTACGCGTTCAAGTGCAATCTCTTCCGGATCAGCGATTGCTCGAATCTGTGGGCATATGCCCGCGAGATCTACCAGATGCCAGGCGTGGCGGGCACGGTGGATTTCGACATCTACAAGCAGGGATATTTTTCCCCCAGCGAGTTGCGCAACCCGCTGGGTATTGTTCCGGCCGGGCCGCGCATCGACTGGAACCAGCCGCACGGGCGGGATTGACCGGCCATTTCGGCGGGTCTAGGGTTAGGTTCGCTCAAGTCGGCAGGCAGTGAGCGTAATCGGTGTGTGCCATGACAACCGCAGTCTGACGCGTTTCAGGAGGTCGTTATGGAAACCAGACGTCAAAATACCCCCCGCCGCCGTGGCCGAGGGGTTCCCAAACCAGCCGCACCCACGCCCGACACGTTCACGCTGTCGGCGTCAACCGGGCCGCGCCCCGCATTCGGCTTTCTGAGCGAAAGCCAGATCGAAGAGCTCAAGGACCGCTCGTTCGATCTGCTGTCGGAATACGGCGTGGTCATCATCCACCCCGAGGCCAAGGCCGGTCTGCTGAAGGCCGGCGCCAAGGCAGGTACCGACGCCGACCGCTTGAAACTGCCGCGCGAGCTGGTGCAGCAGGCATTGGACGCCGCGCCGAAATCGGTCTCGCTTTATGGCAAGCAAAGCAGGTTTGACGTGCATCTTCCGCGCGCCGACAGCAGCTTTGTCATGCGCACGGGCACCGGTGCGCATGGCTATGTGGACCCCCGCGACACCAAATACCGAAATCTGGACCTCAAGGCGGTTCGGGAAATGGCGGCGGTCGGCACCGGGCTTGATCAGATCGGGTTCATCGCCCACCCGTTCGTGGCGGGCGTGCCCGAAGTCTGCGCCGACATCCATTCCTTTGCGACGATGGTTTCGCATACCGACAAGCATTGCTGGTTGCAGCCATACGGCAAGGAAAATGTCGAATACCTGATGAAAATCGCCGCCATTGCCGCAGGCGGCGAAGACGCGCTGAGGGCGCGGCCCCTGACCTCGGTCATCACCTGTTCGTTCTCGCCGCTGGAGTTCAAGTTCATGGACAGCGAGGTGATCCGCCAAGCGGGTAAATACAACATCCCGCTGCACGCCTGCTCGTTGCCCTCGGCGGGGGGCACCGCGCCGCTTACCACGGCGGGGATGGTTCTGATGGCCTCGGCAGAGATTCTGGCCATGGTGACGCTGGCCCATATTCTTGCGCCCGGAACCCCGGTCATTGCCACGCCCCTGATGTTCACGCTGGACATGAAAACCGGCTCGGCGCTGCAATCGTGCCCGGAATCCCTGCAGGCGGCCTCGATGGCGATCCAGTTGATGAAACAGGGGTTCGGCCTGCCCGCGCATACTTACGGGTCCGGCTCGGACACGCCGGATGCCGACCACCAGTCCATGGCCGAACGCGCGATGCTGTCGCAGACGATCGTTCTGTCGGGGGCCGATATTCTGGGCGGAATCGGGCAGTTGGAATGCGCGACCGTCTTCAGCCCGGTTCAGGCGGTTCTGGACAATGAAATCGGGGCGATGCTGCGCCGGTTCATCCTGCCGCCTGAAATCAGCGACACCAGCCTGAACTGGAAAGAGGTCTCGGCGATCCGTACCGGCGGGCACTTTCTGGACAGCGCCCATACGCTGGAATTGTGCCGCAGCCAGCACATGCCGCAGGTTTTCCTGCGCGAGGGCAGGGACGACTACGAGAAATCCGGTCGCGTCACCGCCTTTGATCATGCGCGTGAGCGGGTGCTGAACCTGATCGACGCCGCCCCCGAAGAGGGCGTTCTGAGCCAGGAACAGCGTGACGAAATCACCGCCGTCGTTGCGGCAGGCGACGCCCATATCGTCGAAAAGAACAGCCGCGCCGGGGCGGTGGACGTGATCTGATCCGGGCCTTTCCGGCAACTTGCCTACGCCACCGGTTGGTGTTTCCCACGGTTGCACGGGCCGGTGCGTGCGCTTAAAAAGTTGAAAATCCTGACGGGACCGCAGGGTTGCACGAAATCAATTCAGAGCCGACGCATGAGCAGACCGCCCAATACCGCGCAGGAATTACGCAAAGCATCCGCGTTGGAAAAGCAGGGCGAATTTGACAGGGCCGCGGCGATCTATGCCGCCATTCTGAAGAAATTTCCCAACAACCCCAAGGCCCGGCGGGCACTGGCATCGATCCGGGCCGGCACCGCGCGCCCCAAACAACCAGAGGGCAGGATTGCGCGGACGCTGGGCGATCTTTCGCCTTTTGCCGATCCGCTGGACATCAAGACCGTCCGGGCGCGAATGCCGTCAACGTCGCCGAATCAGACGGACATGCTGTCCGCCGCAAGCGGAGAATTCGCCAAACCCAATTTCGCTGCGCAAAACGAAGCACGGGTTCAGCTCAGGACCGGAATGGATAACCTTGAACGCGGCCATCCCGAGGCCGCCCGCGAAGACTTTGCAAGGGCAGTCCGGCTGGACGCGCAATTTGCCGACGGCCACTATTTTCTGGGGGTCTGTCTGAACCAGCTTGGCATGCACGCGGACGCGCTGGCCAGCCTTTCCGCGGCCACCCGGCTGAAGCCGGATTTTGTCGACGCACTGCTTGAATGCGGCGTCTGCGCCAAGGCACTGGGGCGGTATGACGAAGCGCTGGCCCACCTGTCCGGGGCGATTGAAATCGCGCCGGATTTCGTGGCACCGCGCCTCTTGCGGGCCGAGGTGCTGCACGCGCTGGATCAAAGCGAACCGGCCTTGTCCGAACTTGACGCCGCGCTCGATCTCGAACCCGAGAACGGTAATGCCCACGCCGCGCGCGGGCCCATCCTGCTGGGGCTTGGGCGGGCCGACGCGGCGGCGGAATCCCTGGCAACCGCGATCCAGCTTGACCCCGGCAATTTCGCCGCGCTGGCGCAACTGGGTACGATCCGGCGTTTCAAACCCGGCGACCCCGAAGTTGCCGGCGCAACGCGCGCGCTGGGCAGACCGGACCTGTCGGCGCTGGAACAGTCGGCCATCCATTTTTTTCTGGCCAAAGTGGACGAGGACGCCGGCCGTATTGGCAAGGCGTTTGATCATCTGGTCGCGGGCAACGAAATTCGAAAACAAAACGGCCGTCTGGCCGCGATCGACTATCGCGCGGTCTACGGCAAGATCCGGAACGCCTTTTCCGGTACGACCCCGCGCCTGGCCACCAAGGCCCCTGCGCTGAACGCAAACCTGCCGGTGACGCCGATTTTCATCATCGGCATGCCACGCTCGGGCACGACACTGGCCGAACAGATATTGGCGAGCCATTCGCAGGTTTACGGTGGCGGGGAATTACCGACCATCGCCAAACTGATCGAAAGCATCGGCGGCGAGACCGCAATTGTCGACCAGCGAAATCTGGCGTTCCTGCGCGACAAATACATCGCGTCGCTGCAATTGCCCAAAACCGGCGCGCGTTATGTCACCGACAAGATGCCCCAGAATTTCGTGAATTTGGGCTTTCTGATTTCGGCGATGCCGGATGCGAAATTCATTCACACCATGCGCGACCCGGTTGCGACGTGCTGGTCGTGCTTCAAACACAATTTCGGCGGCGAGTTTTCGTTCAGCTACACCCTCCGGGACGTGGCCGAATATTACAATCTCTATCGGGAAATGATGGCGTTCTGGTGTGACAGGTTTCCGGGCAGGATTTATCCGCTGGACTACGAAAAACTGACCGAAAACCAGGAACACGAGACACGAAATTTGTTGGCGCATGTCGGGCTGGATTGGGAGGATGCCTGTCTGGATTTTCACAAGACCGCGCGCAGCGTGCGAACGGTTTCGGTCCGTCAGGTCAGGCAGGGGCTGTACAAAGGCAGTTCGCAGGCCTGGCGAAGATACGAGCAATTCCTCGGCCCGATGACCCGGATACTGGACGGGAACTGACCCCCGGAAGGCGCCGGTCCGCGAACGCGTCAGAACCCGATTTGCGGGAGTATGTTGCGGTGCGGGAACAACCGGGAATCGATATCGCCGGGTTGATCCGCCCCGCCGAGCGGGATCCGCAGATCAAGGGTTGCGCGTGTGACGGTGGCGCCGCCGCCCGCGCTCAGGGCGGATATTCCGGCGTCCAGTCTGGCACCCGGTGTGATTCGTATACGGTATCCACCGCCGACCGTGAAAATGTTTGTACCGCCAGCACTCACGACCTGCGCATTGCCGAACCAGTTGCGCCACCGGTACCGACCATCAAGGAAACTAAACGGGCCGAACCCCCCGGGACCGGTAATAATTCCGGCCTCGCCTTCCAGATAGGCGCCGGCAGAGGTCATCGTCATGCCGGTCACCCCGGCCTCTGCCAGATTTGTTCCGGAAAAAGCCAGAATTCCCAGATACCCGCCGATTTTGGTAGATGCACCGGTCTGCTTCGCAAGGATCACCCGTGCGTCGCTGAAGCCAAGGATACCGCCGGGCAGCAGGGTCCAGGTGCCGGCATTTCCCTGCACTTCCCACGGACCGCTGTCGAAATCA